>NJBQ01000063.1 GCA_005223095.1 Candidatus Aerophobetes bacterium Ae_b3a | reverse complement strand
GTAGCAGGGCTACTTTCTTGAAGGCTATCGAGGCCTATCCAAATATTAGCTACCTGGAAATCCCCTATGGCGATGTAGTGATGCCCGGATACTTGGCTAAGTCCGAAAAAGGGGCAGGATTCCTCCATATGGCTATCCTTGTTGACGATTTCGATGCTAAAGTTGAGCAGCTTCGTTTGAAGGGGTTTACAGTCCACGTGGAAGAGTCTGTCGATCCTTTCCCGGGGTGCCCCTTGCTTAGAGAAGCTTATGTTCTGCCGAAAGATGCTTCCCGCGGAGTCTTGATAGACCTAATGGACGCAGAGAATTTCCCGGTATCCCTGGGCGGTCTGGCACCGGCGAAAAAAACGGATAAAGAGTAAGAGCTGTCACACATGCAACGCAGACTGTTCAACCCATTAATAATAAGCTTGTTGCTCCTCGGGGGCTGCAAGCACATGAATATGAACGATAGTTCGGCGCAGATGGCATCAAAGCTCTGGCCCCTCACCGGCTCCCTCAACGCTGCCCGCGATGCACACACGGCCACGCTTCTTTCTGATGGAAGAGTCCTGGTGGCAGGATGTTTTGATGGCGCCCCCCTTGCCGGTTCAGAACTCTACGATCCGACCTCCGGGGGCAGGACGATGTTCGAACCTTTCTTGAGGATGCAGAGGAGGAGATTGAGATTCCGACCTACGCTGTGCCAGCCTGATCCAAGAATGAGACAACCGTTTCTTGGTGCGAAGCGTCACACGTTATGTATGTTTGACATCTCGTTAAACTGTATCAGCCTCAAGGGGTCTAGGAGATTCGAGGGCTGAGGGAGACTTCGGTTCTCTTCAGCTTTCTATCAATAGCAAGCATCAGTTGAGTGTGGATGATGTTTTCCGCGTGCTCCTTGAGCCGTATGAACAAGTTCATGGAAGAGTCGTGGTGAACCGTGTCTTATCCTGCTTGTTGAACGGTTACTCGATCTAACAGCCATTCCGTCATAAGCTCGATGAATCCCGGGGCAAACTGGCTCCCGTCTTTTGCCCAACCTGGGCCGGGTTCTTTCCTGAGATACAATCCATGATCGGCATCCCGGAAGATCTTCCATGTATAGTCAGGATGTTCACTCTTCTTGAAGGCACTCGCAGCCATTGTTGCGGCCTGATAGCTATCAACCAAGAAATCCTTTTCTCCCCATATTGAGAGGACGGGGCAGCGTATGTCCGGAACGATAGTGAGCGGTTGGTAATCCATATTGAGCCGCCACCATGTTATGATAGGATGATCGGCAGGCGGCAAAACGCCTCCTTTGACGACGTAATCGAGCACTTCTTTATAGTGAGGGGTTTCGGCAAGTTGTCGGAGTTCAGTTTCTCCCTCGCCTGTTCGCAGATACTTCTCCATGGCGGTCTGAAGTGTCTCTACCCGATCATATGTGTTCTTCGTCGCCTTGTCTTGGCGCAGCGTCATGCGGACTCGGTATTTCTCTTGCTCCCACTGTCCCTCAGGAGCTCCTGAAATGATGATAGCAAACGCCACAGTTCCCTGACTACGGGCTGCAGCCAAAGAGCCAACTGTCCACCCCTGGCTGCCTCCCCATACTCCAACCTGCTTGGGATTGATATCCGAACGTTGTTGAAGATATTTGACCCCGGCAAGAACATCATCGGCCAATGTCGGCATGCTCGCAGTGAGCCAATTTCCAGCCGATTCACCAACACCTCGCTTGTCAAACTTGAGTAGTGCGACCCCAAGTGACGGGAAATGTTTCGTGTGCTCTTCCCAATTGTGGCGGTCGGCAGCTCCGGAACCATGAACAATTACCATGGCCGGGTGAGGACCTGGACCATCTGGCAGAACAAGTGTGCCCGCAAGCCGTATCTCGCCATTTTCAAACTGGACGTTTTGCTCACTGACCGTAGAAGAGACTATCTCCTTGGTTCCTCCCGAAGATGTATCTGCCAGTACCTCAAGCGCAGGGATGAGGGTTTGGAGGTAAAGACCCCACGGGTCCTCGACATTGACCATCGCCACAATGGTAGTATCCATTGCGGGTAGGTGATAGACTGCAGAGTAGAATCCAGCTGTTCCACCTGCATGCCCCACCATCGCGACTCCACCTTCGAGCACAAGCTTTGCCACTCCCAGACCATAATAGTATGGCAGTCCTGAATCGTGTGTCGCCTCCACGAAGGTGAGCATCTCATGTAGAGTTGTAGGGCTCTGGAAGAGTTTGCCAGCCAGCAGGGCATCCAGAAACCGGGCTAAATCTGATGCAGTGGTAACCAGTGCACTTCCCCCGGCGGCTCCTGCCATAGAAGGATCAACTGCGGTAACATCAACCAATACCCCATCCATGGAAGAATAACCGTGGGAATATTGACCTGGAATGGCAAGGTCCCCAGGCTCAGGGAGTATGGTATTACCCAAGCTCAGCCTCGCAATGACTCTTTCATGTACCTCGCTCCGCCAGGTGCGTCCGGTCACTTGTTCGATCACCATGCCAATTAATATGTAGTTGGTGTTAGAGTAATGCCACCCTTGTCCCGGTGCAAAGTAGGGCTCCTGCGATGCGGCAATATCAAGCCATTCTTCATCAGTCCATATCTTTGTTGGGTTGGCAACGATTTCGGCATACACGGGACCGGTGAGAAAATCCGGAATCCCACTGGTGTGGTTCAGCAGCATGCGTAGAGTAATGCCATCGCTGTGAGAAAATTTAGCGGTGATACTCACGGGCAACAGGGCGCCCAAGGTATCATCTAAAGATAGTTGCCCTTCTTCAACCAACTGGAGAACTACAGCCGCAATGAAAGGCTTCATGATGCTGCCCGCACGGAACCTGTCATTGGGTCCCATGGGAGTCCCTGTTTCAATATCCGCAACACCTGCTGCACCAGTCCAGATGATGTCCTCGGGGCTACTCGCATACAGTAAGGTACCGGGATAATCGCTCTCCGGGTGTGCCACCGAGGCCTCAAGCACTGCCTGCAGCCGCGCACTGACTAACCCACCTTCAGCTGTTCCAGCACCTTGAGCTAGACCTGCCACACCCAGAATAACCACTACTAGCACTGATGTTACTACCCACTTCAGCTTAGGATTCATGAAGTTCCTCCTTTGAGGTTATTTATTCTGACTGGCACTCTGCCATTGGCACGGATCCTTGTCAAAAAGAGAAAGCTCTTGGCTGACCTGCCCCCATTAATAGTACCACTTGTTAAGTTAGAGTCAACGAAATGATGGCCTCAGGTGCAGGTGGTTGGTGACCAGGAGCACTGGGCAGGTCGTGGTAGTGCGTGGCCCTCATGTGGGTTCGATTTAGATCAGTTTGACCACCACGGCGTCATTCGAGCTACCTGGCAAGAACAACCTTGAAAAAAACGTTCACAGAATCAGGATGGGGTAGGGGAAGATTTTTCGGAAAATTGAAAGTGAGGTGAAAAAGAGCCTTGTCTTAACTCCAGCCCGCCATATAAGACAGAGTGTCCGGACACCGGACACCATGCCTAAACCCTCATTGTTACTACTTATTCGAGAAGGCGATGAAAATAATACAAGAGAGTTTTATAAGTAAACAAAGTAAGAGCACTGCTTATATGTCTTATTTAATTTGACAATGAGCTCCAAAAATGCTATAATTCGGTGCACTAAACAATGTTGTCCACAAGGAGGATAACCAAGAAGGCAAGGTATCCCGAGACTAAAGAGGGTTTATCCCAATAGGCCTTCTGAGGATAAGGAAATGTACCTACCCAGGTTATCTATAGGTGAGCCCATTCTTTCAGAATAGAGGGAATGGGTTTTTTGTTTTTAGTAGAAAACACAGTACACCACCGTAAAATTATAATCTTTATTGATATAAACTGGACATCGGCAATCTGGAGCAACAATTCATAAAATAGAAAAGGAAATTGGCATAAAACGAGCCTATTACGACAAACTCGAACCGCACGCAAAAACCGCATTGAAATGATTTATAATCATAGCGCATAGCTTCGCTGATAAGATTGAAGATAAGATCAAGCAAATGAAGGTTGAACCTTATATCCCGTTTTGTCTAGTCACCGCAAGAGACTTAAAACTTATTGCAGAAAAATGGCTTAAGGAGCAAAAAGGAAAAACCTTACCAACCTCTACACTTGTTTTTCAAGGTCGCTATACTCTGAGCGAATTTAAGAAGAAATTCGTATGAGTTAATTTAACGATAAGGACGTCTCCGAATAGACAGTATTTCCTCAAAAACCTAAGGGAGCTTATAAAGAAAGGAGAGGACGAAGTAGCAGGAAAATTTCCTAAGGATTCACTATTCTTCAGCAAGCAACGCCTTGAAGAAGGACGAAGATGGAAAGTAAAAAGAAAATTAATAATGACAATCAAAAATCAAGACCTGACCCCAGGTAGTGAAAGGATAGATAAAAAAGGATCATAAAGCCAAATAAAAAAAGGTACTTCTACCCACTAAAAGAAAAGCACCCAGAAAGGAGTTATACTATGTCTACTCAACCTCAAAAGAATCCAGGGGTGGCCACTGTCTTGTCCTTTTTTTTTATGGGACTTGGCCAGATTTATAATGGACAGATAGGCAAGGGGATTATTTTTATTATCCTCTATGCAATATCGGTCGCATTGATGTTTGTCATTGTTGGTTTCATCACCACTCCCATACTTTGGATATGGGGTATGGTGGATGCAAACAAGTCAGCAAAGAAGATTAATGAAAAGATGGGTCAGGAAAAATAGACGTGGTAAGTGAAGAAACTTTTGATAAGCAATTAAAAAAGCTATAAATAAAAGCTAAAATAAAAAGCTCAAGTGGTCAGGTCTTCACTTTTGGAAAATCTTTGAGCTACTGGTCGGGTCTTAACTGTTGGATTCTTCAATTATGAAAAGTATTCGAAGGAGGAGAGTTCTCTCCCAAGAAAAAGGTCTCCCTGGCGAATCAATAGAAAAAGAAATAGTAAAGAGAATGGAAAAATTTCCTAAGTGTTCATTGTTCAAGTACAGGTGAGGTGTGGAAAAAGTAAGAAAGTAGAGAATAAAAGAAGGTCAAGATTACGATACAATAATTCAAAAAATTAAGACCTGGCGTTCTCTGAGCGAAAAATCAGGGGAATATCACCCAGGAGAGAATGGGAACGGGGTCTAACCAACGTTGGCTAGCTCTTTCATCTGACCAATCTGTTTTATTGCGTTCTTTACAACCTCTTCTCTATCCTGTAGTTCTTTCTCTACCGTCTTGATTCTTCTCTGAATGATTTTTCCTACTTTGACCGTCATCTTGTTGATGTCTCTTTTTCGAGGTCGAATGACTCTAAAACCAGTAGGTTGCCTGGTAAATGCCCCTAGCTCCAGAAGCACAAAACTATTAAGGGGCTCACAGTAGGAAGGCTCATCTATACCAAAAGATACATAAAGCACATCTGCTTCTTTGTCATAGTCTATCGTAGGTTTTTTCATGGCCATATTTGTTTACCTCCTTGAATTTTTGGAGAAGTGTACATAGTAATAATAAACCGCCGGTTTTTCTCCACTACAACAATCAAATATCGAAATTCCTTTGTAGTGACAGAAATACCGGGTCCTACCCAGTATTTCTCGGCCTTTTTAATATAAAAATAAACGTCCAGATCGTCTTCACTCTGTCTGATGCTATCGGGATTCTGAAGAGTTTCTCTGATGAGCTTTTCGTTATACTGAACGTGTCCGCGATGTCTTTCCTTTATAATGTGACGCCAAGTCTTTTTCCCTAATATGACATACCTGAGAAGCTTGGCTCTTAATCTGAAAGAAGTCGTTCGAGAAAAGTCGAAAGCCATAGTATATTCTAAACGAGGGCTCACTAATGTCAAGGTGTAATTCCCCAATAAGTCTTATTCTGTTTGACAATGAGCTCGAAAAATGCTATAATTCGCTCTACTAAACAATGTTGTCCACTAGGAGGATAACCAAGAAGGCAAGGTATCCCGAGACTAAAGAAGGTTTATCCCAATAGGCCTTCTGAAGGATAAGGAAATGTACCTGCAAAGGTTATCTACAGGAGACCCCATTCTTCCAAACAGAGGAAGAATGGGTTTTTGTTTTTTAATACAGAAATGTGGTATGCCGCGGCAAAACTTTGATTAGGTGACCTTGGGGGCCAAAGGATATATATCCTAAGTATAGGGATATAAAGGAGTTACCGGAAATTGTCTTGTTAAGAAGCGAGAAGTAGATGCCATTTCCACATTACATCTATTAGCTAGCAAAACGATGCCAGATAGGGTGGGGAAAGATCCTTGAAGAAAAAAGTCTTCCTGGCAAATCAATAGAAAAAGAAATAGCAAAGGGGATGGAAAGATTCCCTAAGTGTTCAGTATTCAAGTACAGGTAATGCATGAAACGGAAAGCTTTTCAAGAGAGAAGTGTCGAAAGATTAGTTTCTCTTTTAGGAGCTTTCTACAGAAGAATGAACTATGTCAAATATGAGGATAAATAAGGAAAAAAATAAGGAGGTTTAAAGTTATGCAGCGTGACAGAAAACGATTTTCCTATGGTGTTCTTTTAGAGGGGGTACAACGATGATTCCAAAAGCTGGCAAAACCGGATCAATTACCGCAATAACCACAAGCATAATCATTTTCGTCCTGCTCATCTTAGTATTTAGTATTGAAACGCCCACCGCTTTTTGTGAAATCAACACTGTTGAAGACAAAGAAACAGAGGCTGAATGGTACGATGGCTTTATCTTCCAGGATAAGGGATTCTATAAATTCCACCATCTAGGGGTCATTGTGAATGATATGGATCAAGCGGTTCAGATTTTTTCTGATATTCTTGGACTTGATCCGGCAGATGAACGTATTGACCGATTTCAGGGCAAAGCGAATAAAACAGCTATGGTTCCAATTGGCAGGTATGAAGATTTTAACCAGTTCGAACTTATGGAACCCCTTTCAGAAAACTGGCTGGACAGTTGGATTAAGACCGAAAAAGGGGCAGGATTCCTCCATATGGCTATCCTTGTTGACGATTTCGATGCTAAAGTTGAGCAGCTTCGTTTGAAGGGGTTTACAGTCCAGGTGGAAGAGTCTGTCGATCCTTTCCCCGGGTGCCCCTTGCTTAGAGAAGCTTATGTTCTTCCGAAAGATGCTTCCCGCGGAGTCTTGATAGACCTAATGGACGCAGAGAATTTCCCGATATCCCTGGGCGGTCTGGCGCCGGGGTAAAAAACGGATAAAGAGTAAGAGCTGCTGCACGTGCAACGCACACTGTTCAATCTCCAATCCTTTAGCTCCTTAACTTTGCCATATTGACCTGCTCCCATTAATAGTGCCACTTGTTAAGTTAGAGTCGCTGACCTATTGGCCCCAATGCCAGGTTAAGACCAGGCCAAATCTCAGCGCCCGTCAATCTGGTGGGGGAAAAGAGCCTTACCCTGGTTGCAACTCACCAGGCAAAGAGGAGTGTCCGGACAGCGGACACCATGCCCAAGCTCTTATCATTACACTCGTCCCGACCAGCAAGTGAACGAAAAGAATTTGATTCATTTGCAGTAATTGCTTGCAGGTAGAAAAATCCAATATAATTGGAGGTGTTGAATTGAAAGCCTTAATAGTCTATCACTCAAAGTTTGGTAACACAGAGAAAATAGCCAGGGCTATTGGTGAAGCTATGACCCCATTGGGTGAAGTCAAGGTAGTCAAAGTGGGCGATGCCAATCCCTCGGAACTATCATCTATTGACTTTCTCATAGTCGGCTCACCCACTCATGGGGGTGGAGCAACGCGAGCCATTAAAGAGTTCCTCAGGAAAATTCCAGCAAATGCCCTTGAAAATGTCCGAGTAGCCTCATTTGACACAAGGTTCTCAGCCAAAGATAAAGGTCTTGGAGCACGTATAGTGCTTGGAATCTTTCGTTATGCCGCCGGGCGTATCGCTAATAGACTAGAAACCAAAGGCGGTTATCTGACGACGGAGCCGGAGGGCTTCATAGTAGAAGATAGTGAAGGGCCACTGAAGAAAGGAGAATTGGAGCGAGCTGCCATCTGGGCTAAAGGAATTCCAGAGAGCAAGAGGTAATCTTCTGGGCAAGAATCCCCTCCAAAGAAAGAACTCTTCCTGGCGAAATAATAGGAAAAGAAATAGTCAAAGAACATGAAAACACTTCCTAGATGCCGCCCGAAATTTGACAAAAAGCCAGGAAAATGCTATACTAGGTGCGTATCATGCAAGGTCATCCATATGGGGAGGTAATCTGAGAGACATATTATTCCAAACGACAAGGAGGGAAAAATCAGAACCTTCCGGTCAAGAATAAATGTCGTTGTCAAGATTATGTATTGATGGGCCCCTTCTTTCAAGATCAGAAGAATGGAGAAAACAAGGAGTCTTACCTCCTGAATATTTAGTCAGTCAATAATCATGTGCAAATATCAAAACAACTACGCGTTCATAGATAGCCAAAATCTCAATCTGTCAATTCGTAAGCAAGGATGGATTTTGGATTTTAGGAAATTCAGAACGTACCTCAAGGATAAATACAAGGTAACCGAAGCTTTTCTCTTTATTGGGTACGTTTATGAGAATCAAGACCTGTATACCAATTTACAGAAAGATGGATACATCTTAATTTTCAAGCCGACGCTCAAGTTGCCAGCCGGGAAAGTGAAAGGGAATGTTGATGCTGAATTAGTCCTTCATACGATGATTGAGTATGAACATTACGACAAAGCCCTGATTGTTACCGGAGACGGTGACTTCTATTGCTTAGTAGATTATCTTTTCAAAAATGATAAACTCCTAAAATTGATGATCCCAAACAAAGACAAATATTCTTCGCTATTTAGAAAAATGATGCGTCGTATTGTGTTTATGAATAATCTTAGGGGCAAGCTGGAGTATCGTCGTAAGCATGCAGAGAAATAAAAAAAAGAGAGGCATTACCGCGGGACGAAACCCTTTGGATAGCCTCTCATCGTGATTCATTGATAAGTATAGTAAATAGAATTGTTTTGTCAAGAGGGGGGGTCAACTTTGTTCAAGACTACCGAAAGTGCTACGGTAGCAAAAATGTCTAGTTATACTCGAAGAAGAGAGTTCAGGATATAAGGTGCTGACACAAATCGTCAAAGAAACTGCTGCCGCAGTGCGCGGTACTCTCCATGATCGGATAAAATGAAGAATATGAAGAGTCCCATTACTGGTTTTTTTTGAGAGGAGGATATTATGTCAGGCAGTCTAAACGATATTTTGCCAGATCCTATCAGCGAAGAAAACGAAAAGGTTCTCTTGGAGCTGGTGAAGCAGAAGATGAAAGGCGCGGCAGAACTTACAGTACGGCTTTTACAAGCGATGGAGGAGCGCTTTGGCCCCGAAGTGCGAGAGGTTGTCCGCGATATGACCAAGAGTCATAAACTAACGCCACGCACAGATGCGGGAGAACCAAAAGCAGATCTGCGCGACTTCTGTGCTGATCTTGAAAAAGGTTGTGTGGGATCTCATCGATGGGAACAGGTTATTGATGAGCCCGACCGCAGCGGTTATCATTTCACGCGATGCATGTGGGCCGAAATCTTCCGCGAACTTGGTGAAGCTGAACTGGGTTTTGTGATATGCGCGGGCGATGAGCCTGCGGTCGAATCTTACAACCCAAAACTTGCCTTCAAAAGAACAAAGGTATTGATGAACGGTGATGAAATATGTGACCACATCTTCTATGTGAAGAAGTAATACAGCAGGATTAGATCGTAGCTTTTGCACAAATAGTGGCTAGAACCTCAGAAAAATGAAACAAAGCAGCCATGTTCAAGGACAAATCTTGTGGGTCTCCTCTTGATGACCTAGTAATTCATTCAATATCCAATTCTTGATTGTCTTCCATCCCTTTGGCAATAAGAAACCCCCGTGCTCTCTCTACCAACTTATAGCGATAGACAATATCCCAGAAAGCTTTACTGTGATTCGGCTCCAAAATATGGGCCATCTCATGCATAATAACATAATCCCTTACCCACTCAGGCATATGGGCCAGATAATGAGATATGCGTATTGTCTTCTTTTTATAATTACAGCTTCCGCATCTTCTCTGTTGATTTGTCACATATTCAATTGATTTAATTTTAATCTTTCCATCAAAATATATTTTGTTTAACTTATTAAACACTTCTCTAAGATTATCTTCTTTATTAAGCTTCCTTTTTAGATTCCGTCTGGCAAATCTCTTCTCAAAATCTTTTATGATTTTATGCAGTTCTTTTTCTGGCGTATCTAGCGGAGCATAAACATACATTATATCACCATCCAGCCTGGCACTTATTGTCCTTTTTCGTCTCTTACTGCGTTTAACTTCTACTTTCATATCTACTATTTAAACTCTCAAATTACTTTTTTTGTCCTTGGCAATATCTCCCTGGAATCAGCCCCGCCCCGGTTTCCCTATGATAGAAAACAAGCAAAATATTTCATCTGACCTATCCCCATTAATAATACCACTTGTTGAGTTAGAGTCAACGGAATCATAGCCTGTGGAGCAGCAGGTCTCCTTTTTAGAAAAATAGGGACAGCAACCATTATTATCACACTACATTCAGACTTCTGATATGCCAGAAAGATCAAGAGCTGATTCCAAGTAAGGCATTCACAAATCAGCCTTTGACAACAAGCTCCCAGACTGCTACGGTTCTGATGTCTTGAGGGCTGTTGTCCCTGAGGGACTAACCGCAAAGACAGACAATTGAAAAATGGGAACTAGGCTGCCTAGGAAATTCTGTTTCTGTTGCAATTGGGCTTAGCCAAAAATCGCGTTCCTTCCCAGGAAGCAAAAACCGACCTACTTTTTCAACAGGAAATATGATGTAGTATATTGTCGCATTCAATGACTATTTCTTAGAATAAGAAAAGAAGGATAATAATGCATAGCCAAAAAAACAAGAGACAGAGAATACTGTTCAGTCATAGATGGTTCATATTTTCAATATTAGCAATAGGATACGCCGTAGCCTATTTTCACAGGGTAGCGCCCGCAGTGGTTGCTCCTGAACTAAGCGAGAGTTTCGCCATTAAAGGAGGGGCCCTGGGAGTATTAGCTTCAGCTTACTTTTACCCTTATGCTCTTATGCAGATTCCTTCAGGACTTCTCAGTGATTCCCTGGGTCCAAAAAAAACAGTAACCCTCTTTACGCTGGTTGCCGCCCTGGGAGCTATCCTATTTGGTTTATCCCCCACTTTTTTTAGCGCAATTCTGGGTAGAACTATGGTTGGCCTGGGAGTTGCGGTCCTTTTTATACCAACCCTTAAGATCCTGGCTAATTGGTTTGAAAAAGAAAGGTTCGCCATAGTAACCGGCTTCTTAATGGCTATTGGTGGAGTGGGTTGGCTCTGGGCAGCTGCCCCATTGGCGCTTTTAACCCTCTGGCTTGGATGGAGAACAACCTTTATCACTATGGGTTGCGTTAGTCTGGCCCTTGCTGTTCTAACTTACCTTATAGTGAAAGACAGACCCTCACACATATTAAATCCCGGAAATTTCCACTCTAAAGCTAGCGACCTAAGCTCCTCCTGGAAAAAACAGTTATCCTTGTTTATGGGTGTTAAAATGGTTTTATCCGAGAAGAAGTTCTGGCCTTTGGCTATTTGGTTTTTCTGCACAGGAGCTATCCTTTTCGGCTTCGGGGGTTTGTGGGCAGGTCCTTATTTGACACAGGTCTATAATCTCAGCAAAACTCAGACAGGCAGTATCCTAACAATGATAGCTGTAGGCATGATAGGAGGAAGTCCACTATTAGGCTATCTCTCAGAGAAGGTCTTTCGAGCTAGAAAGCCAGTTTTATTGATAAGTTCCTCTATAATAACCGGTGTTTGGGTACTGATGATTTTTTGGATAGATCAATTGAGTATTGCCTCTCTTTATGGCTTATTTATTCTGCTGGGAATATTTGCCAGTGGGATAGTGAGCGTTGGATTTGCTGCTGCTAAAGAACTTTTTCCCCTCCAGATCGCCGGTACTTCAACCGGAATAACGAATCTATTTCCTTTTGCTGGAGGAGCTTTATTTCAGCCTTTGATAGGCCTATTTTTGGACCATAGTAATAGATTAGGCATTATAAACCCTATAGAAGCCTATCGGATCTCTTTCCTGGGATTTTTAGCCGCAGCTATCTTAGCCTTGATCTCGGCACTCTTTCTAAGAGAGACCCTCTCTCACTAGCTTTCTGGTCGAACCCCCAAAACTATGTGAATTTCCCGAATTCTTTCCGCTCACCACCTTTTTACCATAATAGATAAAAAGGACCAGAAAAATGGGAGGGCCCTCGAAAGAAAGAGAAGGTGATTTGAAATGGCAAGAAATAAGGGATTTAGGTTCTTTGCCATCAACATACCCTTCCCTCATAACGGACATCTTTAATGAGGGGAGGGTCTCTTCTGAGCATCCTGCCCAGAAAAGTGAGAGCAAATCTCAGCCCTTGTCAATCTGGTTGGGGGAAAAGAGCCTTACCCTGGTTCCAACTCACCAGGCAAAGAGGAGTGTCCGGACAACGGACACCACACTTAAACCATCATCATTACTGACTTTAATCCGATCAACCAAGTTCTTTGGCAGACTCTCCTGTTTACTATCCCTTTTGATTTGGAAGATAAGCCCTTAATAGCTGATGATAGACCTGAAGTGGTGGAACTGGTGAAAGTTACCCTGGAAGGAGGAGAGTGCTCTTTAAGAACAGGTCTTCCTGGCGAATCAATAAATGGGCGCTGTCCCTATTGGATCGGTAAATCATCGCCGCATCAACTTTAAACTCAACATTTGTTTCCTTCCGTTATGTATAGGTTCTCTCCAGGCTATCCTTTCCTTTGGTGCAGGCGTATAAACAGAACCTTCAGTATGGCTAAGGCCGGAATTGCAAGAAGTATCCCCAGCATCCCCAGGGCTGCCCCTCCCACCACAATGGCAAATATTATGGCCACCGGATGCAATCTCACTTCTCTACCCAGGATGCGTGGAGCCAGAAAGTACATTTCTACCTGATTTACTCCTATGAAGAGTAGGATTACCCACAGAAAGGTCCAGGCGGAGAAGGGGTCTTTTGTCAAGCCAAGTGATAGAGCAGGAATTATGGATATCACAACGCCAAAGTAAGGCACCACATTGAACACTCCTGCTACGGTCCCCAGAACAAAGGCGTATTTTATCCTCAACAAGAAAAGCCCGATGCCGATGGAGGTTCCTACTATGGCTGCTATGATGAGTTGTCCGCGGATGTATCCTCCCAGTATCTTATCTACATCAGTCAGGAATTCAGAAACTTTTTTCCGGTACTCTTTAGGGATATAGTTTGTGAGGGCAGACCTGATTTTTCTTGCATCTTTTAGAAGATAGAAAGAAACTATCAAACTGAGAATGAAGAGAAATATTCCCGCCGGTACCTTTACAATACTTTGTGCAACTTTCCCTGTCAGTACCCCTATCCCTTGGAAAATCCAGTCAGTCAACTCTTCCCGTTCCAGGAGAAGTCTAAGCCCTCTGTATTTTTCCTGAAGAGAAGCCGCGTATTTTTTTGTTGCGTCTATGTATTGAGGAAGTTCGCTGGATATCTCTTGAAAGGCGTCTATCAACCTGGGTATGACCACTAACATAATAAGCGTAAATATAGAGAATAAGACTATGTACGCACAAAAAGTTGCCGCCACTCTGGGAAACTTTTTATCGGTCA
>NJBQ01000062.1 GCA_005223095.1 Candidatus Aerophobetes bacterium Ae_b3a | reverse complement strand
AAGTATCTCTTTCTCACCAGAAAACATCATGAAAATATGGAATGGCCTGCCTGGATACTCCAAAATAGGAGTAGTCATGTTTCTCTGGGGAATGTTAGCTCTATTCCTTTTCGTAGGAAGAAAAAGCAAAAGTATCTTTACCAGGTTTGCCAAGGGAGGCTACGAATTATACGGTATAGTCCAGATCTTTGCTGATATCCTCTCCTATTCACGTCTTCTGGCTCTTGGTCTAGCCACCGCCGTAATTGCCAGCGTTATCAATACTATTGCAGTAATGCTGGGGGAGACTCCCTTTATAGGTCCTGTGCTTATGGTTATTATCCTCATAGTAGGACACATGGGAAATATTCTCATAAGCTGTCTTTCCGGATTTATTCACACCTGTCGTCTGCAATTTGTGGAGTTCTTCATTAAGTTCTATGAAGGAGGAGGCACAAGTTTCAAGCCATTCCAACGAGAAGGAAAATATACAAACATCATAGAATGATAAAATGTTGACTAATAGCTAGCACAAAGGGAAATAATTGCAAAACTTTCAATTTTATCTTCCCACAAAAGTTTACTTCGGCCAAAAAGTATTAGAAAATGTAGGCAAAGAGACGAAAATACTGGGTAAAAAGGCTTTAATAGTCACAGGAAAAAGCTCGGCTAGAAAAACAGGGCTTCTACAAAGAGTAGAAAAATCCCTGAAGAGAGCAGAGGTAGAAACGTTTATCTTTGAAGGAGTAGAAGCCAATCCATCTGTGGAAACCATAAATAAAGGAACAAAACTAGCCAAAGAGAAAAAGTGTGAAGTAATAGTAGGATTAGGAGGAGGAAGTCCTCTGGATGCAGCTAAAGGAATAGCTATATTGTCTGCTAATCCGGGTCTCCTTGTCGATTATTTTGGAAGAAATAGAATAAAAAAGAACCCTCTTCCTGTGGTAGCCATCCCCACTACAGCAGGCACAGGAAGCGAGGTTACTCCTTATGCTGTATTTACCCATCGAGAAAACCGATCTATTCGAAAGAAAATCATTGCTGACTCCTCCCTTTTTCCTAAAATAGTCCTGGCCGACCCAGAACTTACTTTATCTCTACCAGCCTCCATCACTGCCGACACAGGAATAGACGCTTTCTCTCATGCTCTGGAAAGCTATCTGTCCAACAGGTCTTATCCTCTTAGCGACACATTGGCATCAGAAGCAATGAAACTTCTCTTTAACTACCTGCCAAAAGCAATGGAAAATCCAAAGGAAATAAATATTCGTTCTCACGTTCTCTATGCTTCTCTTCTTGCCGGAATGGCTATTGCTCAAACAGGAACTATCCTAGTCCACGCTATGTCATACAGATTGACTACAGACCTGGGGCTTTCTCATGGAAAAGCCTGCGCTCTCCTCCTGCCTTCAATTTGTGAGTTTAGTCTTAAAGAAGGCCATCCTAAGCTGACCCTGCTCGGCCAATGCCTGGGAGAGAATATGGAAAATATGACTACAAAAAAAGCAGCTGAAAAGGTACTTACCACTATTAAGGATTTCGTCCACCAACTCGCTCTACTGCAAGACTTGAAGATAGAAAAAATAAAAGAAGGAACAATTGAGGATTTTGCTCAGGAAATTATGCAGGACAAGAGGAAACTGGCCAACAATCCGCGCCAGGCTACTCTAGAAGATGTAATAGGAATGTATAAAAAGGCACTTTGGTGACTGGTGAATCGTATTTCGTGAATGGTGAATCGAAATTTCTTGCTCGTCATTGCGAATGAAGTGAAGCAATCTCAAGACATACTCGACGTGCTCTAAAACGTAGATTTTTTTGTCGATGAACCATGAACTCATAACTATGAACTCTGAGAGAGGGATAGGGTGAGGGAAAACGAGTATCTAGTATCGAGATACGAGCAACAAGCAACAAAAAAAGGAAAACAGAAATGTGCGGAATTGTAGGCTATATAGGCAGCAAGTTCGTGGACTCTCTACTCATAGCCGGTTTAGAAAGATTAGAATACAGAGGCTATGATTCTGCAGGGATTGCTACTCTCAACAAAGGAAAATTAAAGATAAAGAAACAGGCTGGTAAGATTCAGCTCTTAAAGCAAATACTAAAAGAAGAGCCTCTGGGAGGAGAGTTGGGAATTGGGCATACTCGCTGGGCTACTCATGGAGAACCTACTAACAAAAACGCCCACCCTCACACTGACTGCTACAATGACCTGGCAATAGTACATAATGGAATTATTGAGAATTACGAGGAACTGCGAGAGAAGCTAATCCAGGAAGGACATACTCTCAGCACAGACACGGACACAGAAATTATTGCCCACCTGGTAGAAAAATACCTGAAGAATGATCTTCTTTCAGCAGTTCAAAAAACTCTAAAATTACTAAGGGGAAGCTATGCTCTGGCTATAATAAGCAGAAAAGACCCTGATAAAATAATTATTTCTAGATGGGAGAGTCCTTTGATAATCGGGGTGGGTAAAGGAGAAAACTTCCTGGCTTCAGATGTTCCAGCCATACTAAACCTAACCTCAAAAATGATATTCTTAGAAGACGGACAGGTCGGATTAATAACAAAAAATCAGATAAAAATATACGACCGGCAAGGTAGCCCAATAAAAGAAATAGTCAGGCAATTAAAATGGGAAGTCTTGCGTGGTCCTAAAAAAGATGGTTACCGCCATTTTATGCTCAAGGAAATTCACGAACAGCCTGCTATTATCCGGGATGTTTTACAAAGAAGAGTTTCCCGAAATCGACAAGAAATTTATTTTGAGAATATCAATATCAGTGATAAGAAACTGGCTAAAATTGATCGCATCATTATTCAGGCTTGTGGTACCTCCTGGCATGCAGGATTAGTAGGTAAATACCTTTTTGAAAATTACTTACGCGTTCATACAGAAGTAGATATTTCCTCTGAATTCAGATATCGTAACCCGGTAGCAGGAGGAGATACCTTAGTTATGGCTATTTCCCAATCAGGAGAGACTGCCGATACTCTAGCCGGGATTAGATTAGCCAAAAGTAAATTCCTGCAGGTGCTATCTCTGTGTAATAGCATAGAAAGCACTATTGCGCGAGAATCAGAAGGAGTAATCTATGTCTATGCCGGTCCCGAGATAGGGGTAGCTTCCACCAAGGCCTATACTGCCGAGCTTTTGGCTCTTTTCCTTCTCACTATCAACTGGGGAGTATTGAGAAAATCCCTTTCCCTAGAAAAGGCAAGAGAGATGATAGAAGAATTAGAAAAAATACCCTCTTATATGAATGAGCTCCTCGATAACCAAAAGAGCATCTACGAATGTGCTGACCAATACTATCAGACACAAAATTTCCTTTTTCTGGGAAGAAGTTTTAATTATCCCACTGCTCTGGAAGGAGCACTAAAGCTCAAAGAAATTTCCTATATTCATGCCGAAGGGTATGCTGCTGGAGAAATGAAACACGGACCTCTTGCCCTGGTAGACGAAAAAATGCCTGTAGTATGCATAGCTCTTAAGGATTCGGTTTATAACAAAATGGTCAGTAATATTCAGGAGGTAAAAGCGAGAAAAGGGAAAGTTATCGCTGTTGCCACTCAGGGAGATGAGGAAATCAAAAAGTATGCTGACCACTGCCTCTTTATCCCTCCTATCAGGGAAGAATTCTCCCCTATTTTGGCTGCCCTTCCCCTACAGCTCTTAGCTTACCACATTGCCATAAAAAGAGGTTGTCATGTAGACCAACCCAGAAATCTGGCCAAAAGCGTCACTGTAGAGTAGATACGGGTTCTCTTGCCTCAAACCTCATTTTCTTTCCTTCTTTTACAATAACTATATATTTACGCCACAATTCGTCATCTCTGGGTAGAGGCTCAGAGTCATTAAAACTACTAAAATATAAATGGGGACCTCGGCTCTCTTTGCGTATCTTTGCTGCGCCGATGACCATCTGAGCTACTCTCAACATATTAAGGGTCTCCATGCTAAAAACAAGACTTCCTCCCTCACTGTACAAGCCTTCTTTTCCTAATTTGTCTAGCCTCTTTATTCCTTCTTTAAAACCCTCTTCTGTCCTCACTATGCTAACGAAACTCGAAGTTATTTCCTGAATTTCTTCTCGCACTAAAGAGGCACTTTTCCCCTTTCTCTTCTCTTTCAATTTCCTTATTCTGTTCTCCACGTGTTTTATGGACGAGGAATCTATATTAAGAGAGTTTTTCATTCTCTGTACTTCTTTTAAGGCACAATCTCCAGCAATTTTGCCAAATACCTGCGAGTCTAATAAAGCATTTCCTCCTGGCCTATTTGCTCCATGCTGTCCTCCAGCACATTCTCCTGCTGCATATAATCCTTTAAGCGTTGTTTGTCCTTCTTTTCCTATTTTCACTCCTCCCTGAAAGTGCTGAGCAGCCGGAGCTATTTCTATCTTGTCTCCTTTTATTAAATCTATCCCTCTTTCTTGAAGCCAGGATACTGCCTGTGGATTTATCTTGTGTAATCTCAATAAGGGGCTGCTCTTAAGTCTCTTTTTCTTTAATAAATTAACTCCCTTTACCCCTTTATACCAATTCGTTATCTCGCTCAACTTCTCCCATTTTAAACCTTCTGGATTACGGCTATAATCCAGATAAACCTTTTTACCTTTTCTTAATTCCTTGAAAACAGCAATATCTATTAAATGGGATTTGTGCTCAAAAGATACTGGCCAGCTTGCCCCTTTTTGAAAAAGAGCAAGATAAAGTTCCCTTGAGCTAGCTTTTTGAGGAAAATAGTCGGCAAAAAACTCTTTTCCCTCGTCATTGATTAGTCTGGGTAGAGCTCGCATCATACTCCCAGAACAGGCCAGTTTTGTCTTCACTGAGGAAAGTCCTATCTGGATAAATTCCATATTAACTAGCTCTGCTCCGACTCGATAAGCCATAGCATAACCGTCACCAGTCATACCATCAGGATAGACATTAATCTCAAAGACCTCACCCGCTCCTCCTGTGGCCAAAATAGTAGTCTTAGCTTTAAATAAGATTAAGTTATCTTTTATATCTAACCCAAATGCCCCTATTACTCTATCCATGGAAGAAGAGATGATTAAATCAGCTACCATAATATCTTCTAATATCTTAACCGGCCTAGTCCTTATTCTTTCTATCAGAGCCTTTTCAATGTGGTTGGCTGTGTAAGGACCAGTGTAGCAGGCTCGGGCATACTGGGAGCCATCGGTAACGAACTGCTCGGGCTTACCTTCTTTCTTCACCCAGGGAACTCCTAAACTGTCCAGATACTCAAAAGCCTCCCCAGAACTCTTGGCCAGAATTTGGGCAAGATCTTCATCAGAAACACATCCTCCTATCCTGTAGATATCATCAGCATGAAACTCCCAGTTATCCTCACCCTCTGGTTCAGTGAAGGGTAAAGTGGTATGAAAAGCCATCCTATCAGAACAGGCAGTCGCCGTCACTCCGCTTTTACCCAGCTTTCCCTTAGTGACTAAGATAACTCTTGCGGAAGGCTCTTTTTCCACTATGGCTAAAGCTGCTCTTAAGGCTGCTCCCCCACCCCCAATTATCAATACCTCACAACTATATTCGCGCATTTTTTTCCTCTTAAGACATAAGTACTGCTTTCATTGCTTTGCGAGTATCCACTATTTTTAGGGCCTCTGTGGCTTCTTCTAATTTAAACCTGTGAGTTATTAGCTTTTCAAAAGGGTATTTTTTACTTAAAACTAACTTTACCGCTTGATAGAGATGTGAGGTATCACTGACCCAAACTCCCTGAATTCTTATGTTCTTTCGTGCTACATCCTCGTAAAAATTAATGAGGATACTCCCAATAGGAGTAGCTACTCCTGGAAGAGTATAGGTACCTCCCGCGGCGGTCATCTTTAATCCTTCTTTAATGGCGGAGGGAGACCCAGTGCAATCAATAACTACATCTGCTCCTCGACCATTAGTTTTCTCCTTGACATAAGATAACCTCTCATCAAAGGAAGTTTCATTAATAGTAAATGTCTTTACGGCTCCGAACTCCCCGGAGAGTCTCAATCTTCCCTCGCTCCTCTTGGTGCCTATAATTATCACATCACCTACTCCCTTCTCTTGAGCTAACGCAAGGGCAAACATTCCCATAGGACCAGGTCCTTGAATGACGATTACATCTCCTTCCATAATTTTAGACTGCTCAATGGCGTGAACAGCAGTAGCTCCAGAGCAGGAGGCAGAAGCTAAAATTGCAGGATCAATCTTCTCTTCTACTTTAATAATTCTCGTTTGTTCAAGCAAAATTAAATGAGTGGCATACGAGCCATCTCTGATGATTCCATAGACCTTTCTATTTGGACATAGAGAAGGCTCTTTTTTTACCACACAAAAATAACAACTCCCACAGGTAACACCTCTATCCCAAATAATAGAATCTCCTGGCTTAATCTTATCTGCAAAAATATCCCTCTTTTCTCCCTTCACCTCCTCCACTACTCCCACTCCTTCGTGCCCTAAAACAATAGGAAGAGGAGTGCGAGGGTCCTTTCCCTTCCACATATGAACGTCAGAACCACACACCCCCGACGCAGTTAGCCTCACCAGGATCTCCCCATCCTTCAACGAGGCTAATTCACGCTCCTCGATTACCAATGGCTGATTGAACTCTTTTAAAACGGCAGCTTTTATCTCCATGTTTGACTCCAACCCAGTTTATATAACAGAGTATCTCCGAATCACGCTCTATTCCTTGCTGTCATTCGAAGCGACAAAGCAATCTTCAAGACAGGCTCGGAACAAGTTTGGCAATCCCTAAGCCCTTACCATCTTTATATTTTCCTTTGGACAAACCTCAATACATAACCCACAACCATCACATCTCTCGGCATCAATTCCGTACCTACCCCCTACCCTCTCTATAGCCGAGTAAATACAGACCTTTTCGCATATTCCGCAGCCCAAACCACAACTGCAGGCTAAGCACCTCTTTGCTTCCTGGATAGCCTCTTTTTCCTCTAATACTCTTTCTATCTCTCTGAGAGTACTGCGTCTCCTCTCTATGGGCAAGGTAGATATCCGCACCCTTTTTTTTTGCTCTACAAAGCCCTTCTCTTTCAATACTTTATTAGCTGAGACAATAACCTCGTCTATTTGGTGGTCCTCTCTTAGTGATTCACCTTGTAGATATCGATGCATGGATACAGCTACCCTCTTCCCTGCAGCAATGGCCTCGATTACGCTAGATGAACCCTTCACTACATCGCCAGCAGCAAAGATACCCGGTTGACTGGTGGCATAAGTAATAGGATTGACCACTATACTATTATCTTCACCAATCTTTAGCTTCCTCTCCTCATCCAAGAAGGATAAATCTGGAGATTGACCCATGGCTACGATTAAAGTATCTATTTTCAAAAGAAACTCAGAGGCAGAAATTGGCAAAGGTTTTCTTCTGCCCTCTGCATCTATTTCATCTAAAACTAAAGGAACACACTTCAATCCATTAACTCTTCCATTTTTTCCTGTAATCTCCCCAGGAAGAGTTAAATAGAGAATCTTCACTCCTTCTTCTTCCGCCCTTTCAATCTCTTTTGGAATTGCTGGCATTTCCTCTTTAGTTCTTCGGTAAATTAAATATACCTCTTTTGCCCCCAACCTGATACTAGACCGAGCAGCATCAACGGCCGTATTGCCTCCTCCTATAATGGCTACTCTTCTTCCTACTTCTACCTGTTTGTCCAAGTTTACCCTCTTCAGGAAAGATAACCCGTCCATCACTCCTAGCAGGTTCTCTCCCGGGATGTTTAATCTCTTACTCTTATGAGCACCTGTGGCTATAAATATTGCCTTATAGCCCATTTCTTTTAGATCGCCCCATGTCAAATCTTTTCCAATAGTAGTATTTAGTTTAATTTCCACGCCTTGTTCCTCAATTTCCTTAATTTCTTTCTGCACTAATCCTTTTGGCAGGCGATAGCCAGGAATTCCTAAAACCAGCATTCCTCCCGCTTTAGATGAAGACTCAAAGACAGCAACTTTATATCCTAGCTTAGCTAATTCATAGGCGCAGGTCAGCCCTATTGGACCGGCTCCAATAATAGCCACCTTGAGTTGAGAGTTATCCGTTGGGAGTGGGGGGTTGGGAACTGACACATTAGACTCGATACCTTTCTCCATTTGCCAGTCAGCAACAAATCTTTTTAGAGCATTAATAGCAACTGGTTCATCGACTTTTCCTCGAATACACTTTTCTTCGCAGGGACGAGGACATATGCGGGAAAGAACTAAAGGAAAAGGGACTTTTTCTCTAATTAAATCAAAAGCTTCCCCAAATTTACCTTGAGAAATTAAGGCAACATATCCCTGGATGTCAATGCCCGCCGGACAACCGGCTTGACAGGGAGGAATCAGATTATCATTAATCTCTGCTTTTAGATAATGGTCCCTCTTAATCTCATATGTTCCCTTTATTCTTGAAGAGAGCTTCCCTCTGAAGTCCTCGATTCTTTGATAACTCTTTCTATCCATATACTCCTTTAGTCCCCCAATGAACTCCTCAATGACTCCATATCCATTTAAAACTATAGCTGTAACTGTTTGCACAGTAGTAGCCCCAGCTAATAAGTATTTTATTATATCTTCACTTCTGGATACTCCTCCACTTCCACTTATATCTATTTTTAGCTGGGGAAAAATCTCGCTTATCCAGCGCAAAGACTGATGGATAGCCCAGGGACCTCCATGTCCAGCATATCCTTGATGCATAATAGGCCTTTCTTCTTCTATGTCTATATCTACTCCTGTTAAACGGTTAAAAATAGTAATCCCATTTGCCCCTATAGATTCAATCTCTTTGATAATTTGCGCCGGAGAGGTCAATTGTGAGCTAATCTTAGCGATAATAGGAAGAGAGACATTTTCTCTTACCAGTCTTACAGTATCCAATATACTTTTCTCTACTTCCTTGCCTCTAAAGATTATCGAGCCATGAGGGCAGGAAAGATTAATTTCTAAAGCATCAGCTCCTGCTTTCTCTAGCCTCTTAGCATACGATACCCATCCTTTTCTACTAATACAGTTAATGCTTGCAATAATAGGTATATCCAACTCTTTCTTTGCTCTACGTACCTCTTCAGAATAACGCTCCAACCCCCACTCGCTTCCCTGTTCGTAAGAATAAAGAGAAAAACTATTTTTGCTCTTATTATTCCTTAATCCTTCCCTATACCTGACCAACTTGAATCTTGGCGTAGGAGAAATTCGGGATATTTCGTCTTCAAACAAGGACTTCATCACCACCGCTCCCGCGCCATTATCCTCGGCCTTTTTCATCCTCTCTACTGTTTCTGTAATCCCCGCCGAGCCGGCAATAACGGGAGATTTTAGTTTTAGCCCAAGATAGACAGTGTCCAGATTAACCATTGATTATTAGATCCTCCTGAAATTCATCTTAAAGTATCAGCTGCTTCTTTTGCAGTCAAAGACTTCAAAAAAAAGAACGAGCAGATAAAATTATTTTGTTTTGGCATTATATCTGAATATAACCTTGACCTATCTTTTTCAAAATATCCAGACATTTTTTGCTTTCTTTAATCTTAGGCTCAAGGTGGGTTTCTATAGCGATATAATCGGTATAATTATCCTTAGCCAGAGCTTGTATTTGTCCCTGCCAGTCAATAACACCTTTTCCCGTTGTAAGGTATCTTGTTTTCCCCTTTGTGTCTTTAAATGCTCTTTTTATATGGATATTAACGAGATAGTTTTTTACAGATCCATAACCGCTAGGATAAGGCACCTCTCCGGCAGAAAAAGCATTCGCCGGGTCCCAGTTTATCTTCAACACCCTACTATCCACCTCTCTTACAATCTTAGCTGTATTTGCTCCTGTATCAGCCCACCATCCTGGTTCATTTTCCAACATCAGCGTGAATCCTTCTCTGTTAGCTAAATTAGCCGCCTCTCCTATAATCTCAATTACCTGCTGATAATCCTCTTCTTTATCTTGAGGACCTCTTTTGACTCCAAAAATAGTTATCCTATTAGTGTTAAATTGGCTAGCTAATTTAAATGTTTCTCTTAATAACTCTTTTCTGTGAGTCTTCATCTTTTCTGAATTTAAAGGAACTTTAAATAAACCTGGGGAAAGAGCGGTAATATTAATTTGATATTTCTTAATGACTTTTTTGATTATGTCTATACCTTCTTGAGGAACACAGGGAATCCTATTCAGCCAGACCTTTCTTATCTCATAGTTGCACAATCCCCACTCATATCCTATCTCTACTGCAGATTGAAAATCATCACTTAGTTCATCAGAAACAATTGATAATTTCATAACTAATATCCTCTTTTATAATGGGATTTTCACTGTGCCTCTTTGGCACAACGAAAACCGAGGTAGTTGTTCGTACTCTCGGGTCTAAGAAAGTAGCGATAAGAACAGCGTAAGTACTTGGCATAGATATGGACGGGCCCACTCCAACCACCGCCGCGAACGACACGAGCATAGCCATCCTCAGGACCGGGAGGGTTATTATAGGGACTTTCCGAATAGTAACCTCCATCATACCAGTCGCTGCACCATTCCCAGACGTTACCCGCTATATCATAAAGGCCGTAACCATTGGGAAGATAGCTTCCTACAGGAGTAGTGGTAGCACTTTTTGCATCCTGGCCATAATTTGCTCTACCTGGATCGATATCATCTCCCCACGGGTATATTTTTCCTATAAGGTCACCTCTGGCAGCTTTTTCCCATTCTGCCTCAATGGGAAGGCGACACCCTCTCCATTTTGCATAGGCATTTGCTCCATGCCAGGTTACGCCAGTGAGAGGATGGTCTTCGTAGTCGGTCTTAGGCCTATATTCCCCCCTTTGATATTCTATATTGCTGCCACTTATATCCAGCCACCTTACACCACCTTCAGTTTGATTTCCCTTCTCATTCAAGAATTGGCAAAACTGTTCATTTGTTACCTCATACTTATCAATATAGAAAGCATCGAGGTAAACTTTATGGGCTGGTCCTTCCCCAAAGAATTCATCAGAACCCATAGTAAATTCTCCGGCAGGAATAAGAACCATGGCCACTTTTTCCTGGGTATAGGTAGAATTAGCTGCGGCGACAAAGACAAAACTTACAACCACCCCCAAAAACAGTAGATATTTTCTCATTATTTTCTCCCTATGTTTTCCTTTAAATGGGTCATTACCAAAAAATCTCCCTCTAACTAAAAAGGGAGGAAGGCTATAGACTCATCCCTTATTCTTGACTACCTTACTCTTATTCTTAGTTCTAATAAAACTTATTTGCAATAATCCCATCTGTTGAAGAGTATTCCTCAGCATCTCTTGTTTGTCCTTATTTAGAGATTTAATAGGAGCCCTGGTTGTTCCAGCCTTTATTCCCATAAGTTCAAGAGCATCTTTTATTACTACCGGAAAACTTCCTATACTAAAGGCCAGTCTTAGAGGAGCTAAGTTAGCTTGAGCCTTTTTGGCTCGCTCTATATCTCCCCTTGTATATGCCTCATAAATTTCTACCACTAATTTTGGAGCGACATTCGCTGTAGCTGCAATTGCTCCTTTCCCTCCGTATGAAAGTGTCCCATAAATTAGGGTATCCCTTCCGGCCAGGACAGAAAAATCATCACTTGTTCTCCTAATATATTCTGCCGTTAAAGTCATATCTCCGCTGCTATCCTTAATACCTACTATATTATCAACTTTAGAAAGACGGACTACCAAGTCAGCGGAAAGATTAACCCCGCTTCTTCCCGGATTATTGTAAAGAAGTATGGGTAAACTGGTAGATTTAGCAATGGCAAGGTAGTGCTCGTAAAGCTCATCCTGGGTAGGAGAGATAAAGAAAGGAGTAATTATTGATGCAGCATCTACACCTATATCCTGGGCCATTTTAGTTAGAGTGATAGTTTCTCTGGTAGTAATAGCTCCTGTTCCTGCGTATACAGGAACTTTCCCTTTTACCTGATCCAACACAATCTCCATAATCTTCTTCTTTTCCTCTTTTTCCAAGGCATAGAATTCTCCTTGACTTCCTACAGGAAACAGACCATGAACTCCACCTTCCATTAGATAATCAACAAGTTTTCGTAGGCTATCTTCACTTACTTCTCCTTGGCTATCAAAGGGTGTAACCATAGCCGGAATAATTCCTCTTGCTGTAAATGACATTTAATCTCCTTTTTTGTTTTATTTCTTGAGAAGATCAAGATTGGCAACATATTTAGCTTTATTTCCTCTAAGGACATCCAGTACTCCTTGAGCCGCTCCAGTAGCCATTCTGATCACACACTCTTTAGTAAGGGCAGCCATATGAGGGGACAAAATGATGTTTTCTATCTTAAGTAATGGGTTATCTGGATCCGGAGGTTCCTGAGAGAAAACATCGCTAGCAGCACCAGCAATCCATTCCTCCTTAAGAGCTTTGGCCAAAGCTTTCTCGTCCACTATTCTACCCCGGCCTACATTTATAAGAAAAGCGGTGGGCTTCATAAGTTTTAGCTCTTTTTCTCCAATGAGATCTCTGGTATCTTTGGTAAGGGGAACGTGAATAGACACAAAGTCTGATTCTTTCAGTAACTCTGGTAAACTATCACATAAGCTCACCTCCATTTCTTTGGCTTTTTCTGGAGAAAGATAAGGATCGTAAGACAAAACTTTCATATTAAAAGCGACTTTACACTTTCCGGCTAAGGTAGAACCAACCCTTCCTGCCCCAACAATTCCTAGAGTTTTCCCGTCTAAGTCTGATGCTGCAAACTCTTCTCTTAGGGCAAAATTTCCCTCCCGTGTTGCTTTATCAGAAATAACTAACCTCTTAGCTAAAGCAAGAATAAAGCCTATTGTATGCTCAGCCACCGAAACCATATTAGCGTTTGGCGTATGCACTACAGGAATTCCGCGCTTAGAAGCAGCTTTGATGTCTATGTTGTCTACTCCTACTCCGTGTCTACCAATTACCTTTAACTTATCAGCGGATTCGATGATCTCTCTGGTAAAAGGAGCCGTCCTCACTATAACTCCGTGAATTCCCTTGATCTCCTTACACACTGTCTCCACAGAAGAATCCGGGGCAAGGATAACCTCGACTTCTTTTTTTAAAAGCCTTATCCCACTCTCATGAATGGGCTGGACAATTAATACTTTTTTTCTCATTAAGCCCACAATTCAATCACCTCAAATTACTCAAGAAGTTGACCATAATCTACCGAATTTCACTTCAACCTTTTCATTAATTCCCTGCTAAAAGCAGGGAGATCCTTGGGAAGACGAGAGGTGATGATGTTTCCGTCCACCACTACTTCTTCATCCTGATAATCTACTCCAGCTTGAACTAATTCCTCTTTTACCGAAGGAGCACAAGTAGCTTTTTTTCCCTTTAAAAGACCTGCTGAAAGAGGAATCTGAGGTCCATGACATATGGCAGCTATAGGCTTACCCTCTCGGAAGAACTCCTGCGTTATTCTCAAAACGTCCTTGTCTTGCCTTAGCTTTCCCGGAGCTTTGCCTCCTGGTAAGATCAATACATCGTAGTCTTCAACCTTCACTTCTTTCAGGGTAAGATCTACCTCCATCTCAAGATTACGTTTACCCCTAATCGTTGCTCTGGAAAAAGAAGCAACTTCTACTTCTATCCCTTCTTCTTTTAGCCGGTAGTAAGGGTAAAAAAGTTCCCTGTCCTCTGCTCCGTCGGCACTGATAATTAATCCTTTCATCCTTTAACCTCCTATGT
>NJBQ01000061.1 GCA_005223095.1 Candidatus Aerophobetes bacterium Ae_b3a | reverse complement strand
GAGAGGAATCGTCCTGAGGTTCTTCTTGACTTTCAACGATTCTATATTACTATGTTTCCTATTGACACTAAAAGTTGCCATAATACCAGATGTAATTTATATGGAGGTAGAGTGCTATGAAGAAAAGCAAAGTTGGAATTATAGGATGTGGAAAAATTAGCGGCATGTATTTGCAACGGTGCAAGCTATTCAAAATATTAGACATTGTTGCCTGCGCTGATATTAATATGAAGAGAGCAATAGAGAAAGCAAAAGAGTTTAATATCCCCAAGGCCTGCTCAGTAGCAGAACTTCTTTGCGACAGCGAAATTGAAATCATTGTGAATCTCACAGTACCGCAGGCTCATGCTGAGGTTAATCTTAAAGCATTGGAATCAGGGAAGCATGTATATGTTGAAAAACCTCTTGCTACTAGTCGAGCCGAAGCAAGAAAAGTGCTTGAAAAAGCTAAAGAAAAAGATCTTCTTGTGGGGTGTGCTCCAGATACGTTCTTGGGTGCTGGTATACAGACATGTCGCAAAATAATTGATGATGGCTTAATAGGAAAACCTATTGCTGCGGTTGCTTTTATGGTCTGTCATGGGCATGAATCTTGGCATCCTGACCCCGAATTCTATTATAAACGAGGAGGCGGTCCTCTGCTCGATATGGGGCCATATTATCTAACTACTTTAGTCAACTTAATTGGTCCAATTAAAAAAGTGTCAGGCTCTTCACGAATTTCTTTCCCTGAAAGAACCATAACTAGCAAACCCAAATATGGAACTAGCATAAAAGTTGAAATTCCAACTCACCTGGCAGGAACTATCGATTTTTCATCAGGAGCAATAGGGACCATAATAATGAGCTTTGATGTATGGAAACATAATTTACCTCCAATAGAGATATATGGCAGCGAAGGGTCGCTATGCGTTCCAGACCCTAATATATTTGGTGGCTCAGTGAAACTTTTTGAAGCAGGCGATGAGGAGTGGATAGATATCCCTCTACATTATGGTTATTCGGAAGACTCAAGAGGTATAGGTGTCGCTGATATGGCATATGCTATTCAGTATGGCCGACCTCATAGAGCCAATGGCAATATGGCCTATCATGTACTTGATGTTATGCTTGCTCTTGAGGAATCCTCTGCACTTGGTAAAAGTTACAGAGTTGAAAGTAGTTGTGAAAAACCCAAAGCTCTTCCGGTAGGACTAAAAGAAGGGTATTTGGATGAATAGTTCATAAATAAAGGAGAAGCCATGAAAAGAGCATTAGTAACATGGGGAGGATGGGATGGGCATGAGCCTAAACAATGTTCCGAAATAGTCATTTCTATACTAAGAAATGAAGGCTATGAAGTTAACGTTTTTGACACGCTTGACTGTTATGCTGATGAGAAAGCCATGATGTCTTTAGACATAATTGTTCCCCTATGGACTCAGAGTGAGATAACCAAAGAACAAGAAGATGGATTATTAGAAGCTGTAAAGGGGGGAGTTGGTATAGCGGGATGGCACGGCGGAATCGGTGACTCATTTAGAAATAACACTGACTATCAGTGGATGGTCGGTGGACAATGGGTTGCGCATCCGGGTGGTATGGTAGAGTATGAAGTGAACATAGTGAAAAAAAACGATCCTATTGTTGCCGGTATCACCGATTTTAAAGTGCACTCGGAACAGTACTATATGCATGTAGATCCTTCCAATGAAGTGTTAGCTACCACTACTTTTTCAGGTGAATATGCTGAGTGGATTAAGGGGTGTGTTATGCCAGTCATATGGAAGAGAATGTGGAGCAAGGGTAGAGTATTCTATACTTCGCTTGGACATAACGCCAAGGATTTTAATAAGGTACCTGAAATAGGAGAAATAGTAAGACGCGGAATGCTATGGGCATCCAAATAAAACAATAAGGAACTTGAAAATAAAAGTCAAAAGTAAGTATATCGGTCTCTACCTTGCCCCATTTTTGGTAGACATGTGCATGGGGAGCATAACAATAGCTGTTCCCCTCATGGCTATATCTTTAGGCGTTTCTTCTCTTTGGCTGGGAATACTGGGCTCTTCGATGGGTATTACTTATATATCTCTCTGTTTTTTCTTTGGGAAATTATCTGAAAGGTGGCATCGAAAAAAGATATTAGTACTAGGGTCCTTCGTATATGTTGCAGCTTCTCTCTTTTTTTCTTTTTCCTCACAAATCTATCATCTTTTTTTGTCTATGTTGTTGCTGGGAGTTGCTGGGGCCATGTTCTGGCCAACCCTGGAAGCCTGGATTGCCGAAAAAGAGAGTAAGCGAACCCTTATACAGAAGATGGCATTATTTAATATTTCTTGGAGTACAGGACTCGCTATAGGTCCTCTTATAGGAGGGATTCTATTTGGAATGAACTTTAAACTACCTTTCTATTTTGCTTTTGTTGTAAGTGTATTTGTGCTTCTTATCTTATTTTACAAAACTCCTAAGGTAAGCTTCGCCACTAAAAGTAAATCTTTTACTGACAAAACCTTTCTTTCAGAAGATCCTCCCGATAGTTCTTCTTTATATATTAAAATTTCTCGCATGGCTAATTTTATCTTGTGTCTTTGCACGGGAATGGTCTGGTATATCTTCCCTAAATTGGGGACTCAGCTTCAAATTTCTCCTTTATTTTTAGGATTTTTAATGTTTATTCTTTCTCTTTCCCGGGTGCTTACCTTTTATGGATTGGGAAGGGTTCAGCGGTGGCACTATCGTATCTTTCCCCTGGCTCTTTTCCAGCTTATCGCTGCTGTGGGTCTTATTATAATCTTCATAGCCAACTCCCTTCCTCTCTTTTTTCTAGCCTTTGTATTTATAGGAGTGGGCCTGGGGATGACTTTTTCCTCCAGTCTTTTTTACAGTGTTAATGTCACCTCCCAAAAGGGTCCCAGTGCTGCCATTCATGAAACAATACTGATGAGTGGTTTTCTCCTGGGTCCTCTGATAGGAGGAGCAGTAGCCCAAGAATTTTCCCTTAGAGCTCCCTATCCAGTAGTTGCTGCAATAGTAGTAGTGGGAATATTTACCCAGCTCTTACTTAAAAGACGTTATGATCTACCTGACAGGACAGCTACAGGATAGAAAGTCTCGTTCATTGTTATGCAAATTTCTTTTGGCTGTTATTAGGTGAAATTGCAAAAAAGAGTAATTTAATTGCTTTTGGAAATAATTTCTGATATAAATGGAATCAATGAGCAGGAAGTGTCCTGGGTTATCTTTAAAGGAGGAAAAAGAGAGGACAATGACAACTCGTGAACGTTTCAACAGAGTAATGCATTGGCAAGAAGCAGACCGGGTACCTAATATGGATTTTGGTTATTGGGATGAAACCATCACTGTTTGGCATAAGCAGGGATTGCCTGCCTATGTGAAAAGCCAGGAAGATATGGAACGATACTTGGGTCTGGAAGGGGCTGAGATTATTCCTCGCTTACCAGTGGCTAATGGTCTGTATCCACCTTTCCAGGATATAGTTCTGGAGGATAGAGGCCAATACAGACTCGTTCAGAATGCGGAAGGAAATATCTGTGAGATTCCTAAGGATGGTACTTCTATTCCTCATTATGTAAAGTACGTTCTACAGACACCTAAGGATTGGCAGACATTTAAGCGAGAACGGCTAGATTACACTAGAGAAGATCGTATCGGCGAGGTAAAAAAAGTAGTTAAGGAAGCACATCTAGCTGGAATGCCAGTTCATTTTGATGCTGGTTCTTTATACGGTTGGCTGAGGAACTGGATGGGCGTGGAAAACTTCTCTGTTGCCATAATGAATGAAAGAGAGTGGATCGAGGAGATGATGGAGCATTTGACTGAGATGACTATTTACCTCATTGAAAAAACCTTGCCTGAAGTAGATATAGACATGGCCTGGTGGTGGGAAGATATGTGTTTCAATCACGGACCTCTAATATCACCCAAACTTTTTGAAGAATTAATGGTTCCTCGTTATAGGCGTATTACCGATACTCTAAGAAAATATAAGGTAGACATTAATGTGTTGGATTGCGATGGGCAAATTTATCAGTTGGTCCCTGGTTGGTTAAAGGGAGGTATCAACTGCATGTTCCCAATCGAGGCAGCTCACACGGATCCAGTGAGATTACGCCAGGAGTATGATAGGGATATTCTTCTCATGGGAGGGGTAAATAAGGTACAATTAGCCAAAGGCAAGGAGACTATCGATGAGGAGCTGAAACGATTACGCCCACTGGTAGAAAAAGGGGGATATATTCCCACGGTAGATCACCGTGTGCCTCCCGATGTTTCCTTTGAGAACTACCTCTATTACCTGGAAAAAAAGAAGGAGATTTTGTAGTACAATAACTCTGCCCAGAAAATGAATAGAAAAACTCGAATAGGAATTCTTTTTGGGGGAAGGTCAGCTGAGCATGAAGTTTCAGTCCAGTCAGCCAAAAATATCCTCGAGGCCATTAATAAAGAAAAATATGAGGTAGTTTTAATTGGTATTAATAAAGAAGGGCGGTGGCGTCTGAAAAAAACCTCAGAACTGTCTTTGCTTTCGGAAGCTTCCAATATGATCAGGCTAAACGGAAAGGATGGGGGCGCAGTTTTGATTCCTGAAGAAAAGGTGAGCAATCTGTTCCCTCTTCTCGGTGAGAGGGAGCTCAAGAAGGTTGATGTAGTTTTTCCTGTACTGCATGGGCCATATGGCGAGGATGGCACAATTCAGGGTTTGTTGGAATTGGCTAATATTCCTTATGTGGGGGCAGGCGTTCTGGGCTCGGCTATAGGGATGGACAAAGATGTGATGAAGAGATTGCTCAGAGAAGCAGGGATTCCAGTAGTAAAATTCCTTACCTTTAATAGGAGTTCTCTTAAAGAGATTGATTTTGGCCGTGTTCGAGATGAGCTAGGACTGCCCTTGTTTGTCAAACCAGCCAATCTTGGCTCATCAATAGGGATGAATAAAATAAAGAAAAGAGAACAATTTCAACCTGCCCTGAAAGAGGCATTTCAGTATGATAACAAGATATTAATAGAGGAATACATTAAAGGTAGGGAAATTGAGTGTTCTGTTCTGGGAAATGATGACCCTGTTGCTTCTCTGCCCGGGGAGATTCTACCTCAGTATGAATTTTATTCCTACGAAGCTAAGTATCTGGACGATAAAGGAGCGATTCTAGAAATTCCGGCCAGGCTTTCCCCAAATATTGTTCATAAAATTCAAGAGCTATCCTTAAGGGTGTTTAAAATAATGTGCTGTCAAGGAATGGCGCGAATTGACTTTTTTTTAAAGAATAATGAGAAAATCATTATAAATGAGCTTAATACTATTCCTGGATTTACCAGAATTAGTATGTATCCTAAGCTCTGGGAGGCAAGCGGGATACCCTATCCTGAACTGATAGATAGATTGATTCAACTTGCCCTGCAGAGATTTCAAGAAAAGAAGAAGTTGAAGATATCGGTTCAATAGCTATGAGTAGATAGTATCTGGTAAGCGCTGAGTGGACATACACCGTGTCTTTATATAGTTGCCGAAGCACATTTTCTGAAGGAGCCTTATAGGAGCAACCTTAACGAAGCTTCGAGTTGAGGATAAAGAAAAATATACTGTCTGAGGAGCAAGGCGACGAGTTTATATTTTTCCCGAAACGAGAAACTGAGTAGAAAGAATAAGAAGCTACTATACAGCGACGGAAGAAATTGTCCTGAGGCTCTTGTTGTGAAATTCTACGGCTGTGCTATACTATTGATCTAAAGGGGAGGAAGTAGTTGCCAGAGAAAAATAGTCAAATAAGCAAACCCTCTGTAAAACGGGCCATAAAATTTGCATTAGGAGATGCCTATCATAATGCGGGTACAGTTATCCTTACCAATCTATTCTGGACGGCTACTTTTCTTCCCTGTCTATTAATAGGTATTTGGATGCGAGAAGGCTCTTCTCCCTTATATTTTCTTTTGCTGGGAGGATGTTTTCTTTTAACTTCCCCTGCTCTGGCAGGTATATATGCTATTTCTCGAAAAGTTGCCATAAAGGAATATGAAATAGAAAGAAGCGATTTCTTTTTAGGAATAAAAGAACATTGGAAAAAGAGCCTTATTTTTTCTCTTATTTGTGTGATAGTCCCCTTGGTAGTCGGGTCTTCTTTAATATTTTATGGACAACTGATAAGCACCAATCCTTTTAACATAATTCTCTGGGTGGTTAGCGTATGGATTTTGATTTTTTTTCTTCTGGCCCAGGTCTATTTTTTCCCTTTGCTTATTACTCAAAAAATGGGAGTAGTTCAAATATTAAAGACTTCTTTTCTCCTGACTCTTAATAACATAGGATTCACCCTGGTGATAGTACTCTTGGAGCTGATTATCCTTCTTCTTTGCTCTATCACAGGGATCATCTTTTTAGCCGGGGTGAGTGTGATTGCTTTGCTTCAGAGTAATGCTTTTGTTGAAATAGCTAAGAGATATACGGGTGAGGAAATAAGAAAAGAGATAAAGAGAGAAGGGGATGAAAAGAGAGATCTGAGAGATGTCATCCGCAATATCTTCTTTCCCTGGAAGTATGATTAAGAAGGGTTAAATGGTGAATAGTCTTAAGAAATTTAGACTATTACAAGAAAAAATGGGAAAAGAGGCGTTATTAGTTATTGAGATGTTAAATGATTTTATTGAGGTAGGAGCACCCCTGGAAGTTCCCGCCGCCCGGAAAATTCTCCCTTGTGTGAAGAGAAGAATCAAAGAGGCAAGAGAAAAACAAATTCCGATAATTTATATCTGCGATAGTCATAGAGAAAACGACGAAGAGTTCGGGAAATGGCCTAAACACGCTATTTATGGTACCAGGGGAGCAGAAATAATAGAGGAACTAAAGCCAGGAAAAGATGACTTTATAGTAAGAAAAAGAAGATATTCTGCCTTTCTGGGGACTGATTTAGATTTACTTCTTAAGGAGCTTAGAATAGAGAAGCTTCATCTGGTGGGAGTTCTCACTAATATTTGTGTTTTTCTTACAGCGGTCGAAGCAGCAATGAGAGATTATGAGGTGGTTGTCTATGCTGATTCCGTAGCTGCTCTCTCGGAGCAAGACCATAAATTCAGTCTATCTCAACTAAAAGATGTGTTTAGAGTCAGAGTTAAGTAGTGATAGGGATGGAAAGGTATCCTTCTCCTCTCCTCTTTTTGTGTTCATTGTTCGTAGTTCATTGTTCATTGACCTGCTAGCCCGTTAGCTAAGTGGTTCACCATTCGTTGTTTCTATCGATGAACTATGAACCATGAACTATGAACTAATCAAGAGAGGATTAAGGTGAGGGGAAAAGGAAAGAAATGCGTAAATCGTATGCCCTGAATGGTATTATATCGTATGTTTTAAAGTCTTTTCACGAGATACGAGATACGAGATACGAGATACGATACCATGTTTGAAGAAAAACAAAAAAATCAACTCTGGTCGATTATTTTAGTAATAATTGGCATTCTTGTCTTGGTGAGTCTTCTGTTTTTTTCCTCCTCTCAATCTCCTTTTTTTACCTCTCGTTCCGATGTCTCTTCGGACAACTATATCGGGAAGTTCGGGACATTAGTCTCCACCTATCTATATCTTTTCTTTGGTCTGGGAGCTTTCCTTGTTCCTTTTATCCTGATAGGGATAGGGGTAAAAAAGTTTAAAGAGGGTAGGCTGGAGGCTGTTTTTCGCAAGGGAATAGGGCTGCTTATTTTCTTTATTGCCTTTTCTTCAGTTCTTTACCTTGTAGGTCTGGATATATCTTCCTTTCTCTGTGGAGGAGGGCTTTTAGGCCTTTTCTTTTCAAAAATCTTCTATTCTTCCTTCGGGAATATAGGAAGTGCAATTATTCTGACTGGACTTCTTTTGATTTCCATAATACTGATGGTTGACCTTTCTCCTCTCCTGGCGAAAAGGAGGATAAGGAAAGAGCTTTCCGTAAAGAAGAAACCCGTTGTTCTGCCCAAAAGAAGAAAGGAAAGTCTGGACTGGCAGAAAAAGGAGGGTACTTCTTCTATCAGTAGCCTTCCTCCTTTTTCTTTATTAAATCCTTTTTCTTCTTCCTCCTTTTCCTCATCAGACGAAGCAAAGCTGGCCGGTAAAAAACTAAGGCAGACTTTAAAGGATTTTGGGGTAGAGATAGAAATTGCTGAAATTAAAGACGGTCCAGCTATTACTCGCTTTGAAATAAAGTTGGCGCCCGGGATAAAAGTGAGTAAGTTGATGAATCTTTCCAGCGATCTGGCTCTTTCCCTGGCAGTTCCTAATGTACGTATTGAGGTTCCTGTTTCCGGAAGGTCTCTGGTGGGAGTGGAAGTCCCCCGAAAAAAGATAAATTTTGTTTATCTACGGGAGCTGCTAGAGTCAAAACAGTTTAGAAAATCGGAGACTAAGTTACTTTTTCCGTTAGGCAAAGATATTGCCGGAGATACAATCTGGGTCGATCTGGGGTCTTTGCCCCATCTTCTTATAGGAGGAGCTACTGGTTCAGGTAAAAGTATCTGCATAAATTCTATTATTATAAGCATACTCTATAGAGCTTTTCCTGATGAAGTTAAGTTTTTACTAATTGATCCTAAGACGGTGGAACTGGTTGACTATATAGGCATTCCTCATCTTATTTTTCCCACTATTACTGATGCAAAGCAAGCCAATTATGCTCTGGAATGGGTAGTGGAAGAAGTAAGAAAGCGTTATGAGAAATTTAATCAATCAGGGGTACGCAATATTGAGAGTTTTAATTTAGAGATGAAAAAAGAAGAGGAAGAGACTATTCCTTATCTTGTAGTTATTATAGATGAGCTGGCTGATTTAATGATGCTGGCGGGGGCGAAATTAGAAAAAATAATTTGTAGAATAGCTCAATTAGCTAGAGCTACAGGTGTTCATCTTATAGTAGCTACCCAGCGTCCCTCAGTAGATGTAATTACCGGCTTGATTAAGGCTAATTTTCCTTCCCGCCTCTCCTTTGCTGTGCCTTCTCAGATAGATTCCCGTACTATTTTAGACACTACGGGGGCAGAGAAATTGGTAGGCAATGGTGATATGTTGTATTCTCCGGTGGAAGCTTCCAAGCCTTTACGTGTGCAGGGGAGTTTTATTTCTCCTTCTGAGGTAAAGAAAGTAGTAGATTTTCTCAAGGAACAGGGAAGGCCTAGCTATCTAGAAGAAATAGTCAAAGGAGCGGAAGAAAAAGAGAACGAGGAAGAGATGGCCTCTCACGATAGGCTCTATGAGGAGGCAAAAGAGCTGGTACTCAGAAGAGGGATGGCTTCCACTTCTCTTCTGCAGCGTCGCTTATCTATAGGATATAATCGTGCTGCCCGAATTATGGATGAGTTAGAAAGAGAGGGAGTGGTAGGGCCAGCAAGAGGCAGTAAAGCTCGCGACATAATAATAAGAGGAGAGAAGTGACTCTTGCTAATAAACTAACATTTTTGCGGATAGGAGCAGTCCCTTTCTTTGTACTTTTTTTATTTGTTTGGGGAGAGAAAGGAAAGGTCATTGCCTTATTGATTTTTATATTTGCTTCTTTATCTGACCTTTTAGATGGATGGCTGGCTCGAAAAAAGAATGAGGTAACCTCGCTGGGGAAAATAGTCGATCCCATTGCCGATAAAATTCTTGTCTATAGTGCTTTTATATCCTTTATTCAGCTTCATCTAGTTCCCTTCTGGATGGTTATAATTATTATGGGTAGAGACCTTTTGATTATGGCTCTAAGGATAGAATTAGCCTCAAAAAACTTCATCCTTTCTGCTAACAGACTAGCTAAACTGAAGACCTTTTTTGAAAATGCGGTTATCTTCTTTGTTTTTTTTATTTTGCTCTGGCAGGGTTTCAAAGATAAAATCGAGGCAGCAGATAGGGTGACCTATCTGTTAATGGGAGGAGCTACTTTGTTGGCTCTCATCTCGGGAATTCAATATTGGATTGGAAGCAGGAGGCATCTTCAATGAAGAAATTGTATATTCTGTTGGGCACGGTAGGAGGAGTAGGATATATTCCTTTTTGTCCCGGGACCTTGGGGACTCTGGTAGGAGTGACTATTTATGTAATTTTCAGTAGATTTTTTCCCCAAACAATAAGCTACATCATAATGCTGGCTGTTTTTCTAATAGGAGGAATATGGATTTCTGGAAAATGTAATCAATATTTTGAAGGTGATGATAATTCATCTATCGTTATTGATGAATTAGTAGGGTTTTTAATAACTATGTTCCTTGTTCCTTTTTCTCTTCGTTTTCTTTTATTGGGGTTTATTCTGTTCAGAGTTATTGATATAACTAAACCCTTTAAAATAGGGAAAATTGAAAAGATTTCTGGTGGCTGGGGTATAATGGGTGATGATATAGCAGCAGGTGTCCTGGCTAATTTAATCATCCAGGCACTTAGAACAATGCTAGGCTGGTAAGAAAAGGAAAAAGTAGCCTGTCCCCTTTTTCTATGGCCATAGATTTACTAGAGGATTTCCCTTTATTCCCGCAGTTACTTTTACTTTTACTCCATACACTTTCCAGATGTTTTCCTCATTGATTATTTCTTTGGGGCTGCCCCGAGCAAAGATCTTTCCTTCATTTAGTAGAATTAGTTGCGAGGCATACTGGCTGGCCAGGTTTAAATCGTGGGAGACTAGAATGATAGTTATTCCTTTTTCTCGGTTCAATTTTTCTAAAAGATTGAAAATATCTAGTTGGTGTCTTATATCAAGATGGGCTGCTGGTTCGTCTAAGAGAAGGAGAGTAGGTTTCTGAGCCAGGCTACGAGCGATAACCACTCTTTGCTTTTCTCCTTCGCTTAACTCATTTATCCTTCTCTGGCGAAAGGGGATAGTTTCAGTCAATCGCATAGCTTCTTCAGCAATATGATAATCATTCTTTCCTTCTAGATAAAAGCGAGGAAGATAGGGAATTCTACCTAAAAGTACAAAATCTTCCACAGTAAAGGAAAAATGAAACACTGAAACCTGAGGAACTACAGCGATGTTTTGAGCCAGCTTTTTGGCTGGTATTTTCATAATGTCTTTCTTATTATAAAGAACATTTCCTTTTTGAGCAGGCAGAATTTTGGTTATGCTCTTAAGTAGAGTAGTCTTACCTGAACCGTTAGGTCCGATTAGTCCCCAGAACTCTCCTCTTCTTACCAGAAAGTCAATTCCTTTGAGGATATTTTTTCTTTTATATCCGCTGCATAGATTCCTTATCTCCAGCAAAATATCCTTATCTATTCCTACCATCTGAATTCTACCTTTCTTTTTCTGATAATATAGATAAATATTATCCCTCCTATTATTCCTGTGATTACTCCTACCGGAAGCTCTCGGGGAGAGATGATGGTCCTGGCTATTAAATCTGCTCCTACCAGGAAGGATGCTCCCAAAAGAGCAGAGGCGGGAAGGAGGAAGCGGTGGTCAGCGTCTATAACTCCACGTATAAGGTGAGGAATCATCAATCCTACAAAGCCAATTACACCTGAAGCGGAGACAGCTACACCGGTAAGAAGAGAAGCCAGAATAAAAAGGATTTTTTTTGTTCTTTCTACCTCTATTCCTAAATGAGTAGCTTCTTCCTCTCCCAGAACAAGAGCGTTAAGGTCCCTGGCAAAGAGAAAAGAGATGAATATTCCTGTCAGGATGATAAGAGAGACGGTGATAATGAAAGGAAGATTGGTTTCTTGCAAATTACCCATTATCCAGAACATTATTCCATGAAGTTCTTCACCCTTGGCCAGGCTCATAAGGAGCATAATCAAAGAAGAGGAAAGGAAACTGACTATTACTCCGGTAAGGAGGAGAGTAGGAATGGTAAGCCTTCCTCCACTGCTGGCAATAAAATAGACAAGAATAGCAGCTCCTATAGCTCCCGCAAAGCCAGCCAGGGGAATGATCTGGGTCAACGTTCCACTTAATCCAGCAACTATAACCAGACCAACGGCCGCCGCCGCTCCTCCCGATATACCCAGAGTATATGGTTCGACTAATGGATTGCGAAACATGCCTTGAAGAATGACTCCAGCGCTGGATAAGGCTGCCCCTACTACCATTCCCAGAATTAGACGAGGTATTCTGATTTTAAATAGGATAACGGCTGCCGGTATGTTTTCCAGAGGGTAACTCTTCCAGAAGCACAATTTCTGTGCTAAGAGAGATATGCTTTTGGTGAGTGGAATACGGACCGGCCCTATCATCAAAGAAAGAAAGGATATCACGAGCAGCAAAATCATCAGTACAATGAGCCAGCCTATCCAGCGCTTCATTTTATTAGAGGTAATCATTTTCTAATCTGATACATTTTCTCCAAACATCTCAGGATGGATAATCTTAGCCATCTCCTCCAGAGCATTCACTATCCTTGGACTGGTACGAGAGACTATATCTGTGTCTATGGTATGTATTTGGTTATTCTTAAATGCATCTGTCTGGTCAAGAGTAGATTCATTCCTCACAGCCTCTATTAATTTCGGCTGATCTTCGCTATAGCCAATTATTATTACTTGAGGATTTTTTTCGATTACTGTTTCCAGGTTCATTTGAGGCCAGCCAGCGACATCTCCGGCTATATTAATTCCGCCAGCTTTCTGAATAAGCTCATCTATGAATGTTCCTGAGCCTGCAGTCCACAAGGGTTTATACCAGACTACATAGAGCACTCTTGGCCTGTTATTTTCAAGCAGGCTGCTGGTTTCAGCCAGGACAGCCTCAATTCTCTCTTCCATCTCCTTTGTTAATTTTGCTGCTTCTTTGTCATTACCGGTTATCTTTCCCACCGTAGTTATAGAGGAGATTATATGGTCAATGTCCTTTGGATTTAAGTACATTATGGCATAACTGAGCTCTTCTAGTTGATTGATTAGTTCTATTGGATTACCATGGGAGGCCAGAATAAGGTCCGGTTCTAATTCGATGATTTTTTCCAGGTTAGGATTATCATAATCGCCGATTTTTTCTTTTTCTTTTGTTTGAGAAGGATAATTACAGACATTGGTAATGCCCACCACTTTCTCACCTAATCCTAGTGCAAACAGGATTTCTGTGTTAGCTGGCGATAATGAGATAATCCTTTCTGGCTGTTTGGTGATAGTTACTTCTCTATTAAGGTCATCTGTAATTGTCAAAGGAAATTCAGTAGCTAAAGCAATCCCGCTCATTCCAATGACGATAGTAAATAGGAGAATCCCTACCGATATCAATGACGTCCATTTTAATCTTTTTCTCTTCATAATTTTCTCTCCTTTAAGATTTGATCTAAATATTTTCCTAAGTTGCGTTCAGTTAATTATGTCATTGCCAGTCTGCCCAAGGCAGGCGTGGCAATCTCATAAAAAAATACCTTCTTTGTTAAGCGCAAAGAAAGATTTACTCGAAAACAGACAGGTCTTCTGGCTCAGGGACAACCTACTTCCCCACCTTCCCGGAACAAAAAGTTCCAGTGGTTTTTGGGGTTTCGCTTCCCATTACAGCAGCGCAACTGCCCGGGGTTCTCACCCGGTTCCCTTAGTCTGCTTTCTTTTTCCTTACCATATTTTCAATCTGGTATTATTATATCATTTTTGAGATTTTAGTCAATTACGGGAGCAAATTAAACAATATTTGTCAGCACGCTATCTGGATATACAAAATAGAAATCCTTATATAGCACACCTTACAGAGAGTCAAAGGCCCGAAAATAGCGTTTTGCTGTCAAGCTTGGGTTTAAAGATAAACAGAAGCTGTGGAAGTTCTTCCTGCTGGAAATGCGGGTGATGCTTGCGGCTCGTCTTTTGATCTCTACAACAATAACTGCATCAATAGGGCCCGGAGCCTCGCGATCTGCCCTGCTGAAAGGTGCCGTTTCTATTTTTCTTTTCATGTTAGGGCCGGAACTGATTTATTTCTGCTATAGACTGGGGAGGAACTTTTTCCTTGCGCCAATATGTCATGAGGCCATTTATCTCTTGCTCTATATCATAGAGCTGGGTAAAGCAAAACCCGGAAAAAATATCCTGCCTTATGATGGCTTTAGTCAGTGCTTCATATCTGGCAAGGTACTCCTCCATGGTTTGTGGGACCGAACCGTACCCCCATTCTTTAGTTTCTTTTGAAGAATCTTCCTTAAAAGCCATTCCTCCATATTCGCTAATAACTACGGGCTGCCCGGTGTAGTTAAAGCCACTGGCCATCAGTGTTCTATCTGGTGCAGTATCGAGAGA
>NJBQ01000060.1 GCA_005223095.1 Candidatus Aerophobetes bacterium Ae_b3a | reverse complement strand
ATATCCAGAGCCATACTAGACAGTAATAACTATGACCTGAGACTAAATATGGATAAACTGCAACAGATAGGTATTCCCATAGAGGAAATTCGAGCCATTGGAGGGGGAGCAAAATCTAAAAAATGGCTCCAACTCAGGGCCAATGTTTTAGGCAAAAGAGTATGTACCCTCAAGGTCTCTGAGGCTGCTTCCCTGGGAGCAGCGATCCTGGCTGGTGTAAGTATAGATATTTTTACCTCACCCCAACAAGGTGCTAGACAGTGGGTAAAGATCGATAGAATATTTGAACCAGACGTAAAGCAGCACTCACAGTATAGGGAGAGGTATCATACCTACTTAAAGATCTATCCTACTTTGAAAGAACTTATCTTGTAGGACGGGAAAATCTTATTTCCATATAAAAGGCCATAAATAATTACAATTTTTTCTGCCACAGAGATGTCTAAATCGACACTCGTAGACTAAGGTTAGGTTGTGCGTCGAGGGAAAGAGAAGAGGTTTGACCCTGCCTTATTTTGGTATAAGCACAGGCAGCAACCATAGCTGCGTTATCGGTGCAGAGCTCGGCAGAGGGAAAGAATATTTCTATATTGCCTGGTTTCTCTTTTTCCAGGAATGAGCGAAGGAAGAGATTAGCCGTTACTCCCCCTCCTAAGATTATTTGTTTTACCTTCTTTAAGCAGGCTATTTTAAAAAGATTTTTGCCAAGCATCTGGGCTACTTTCAACTGGAAGCTAGCGGCAAGGTTTGCAACAGGGATATGTTCTCCTTTTTTCTCTAGATTTCTTACATAGTATAATATGGCTGTCTTTATTCCGCTAAAACTGAAGTCCAAGGTCTCCTTCTTGAAATGGACTAAGGGTAGTTTTATAGATTGAGGGTCTCCTTTTTTGGCTATCTTTTCTACAGCTGGTCCTCCCGGATATCCTAGGTTAAGAATTCTGGCTACTTTATCAAAAGCTTCTCCTGCTGCATCGTCCCTGGTTGTCCCCATCACCTCGTATTCTCCCTTTTTAGATAAATATACCAATTCGGTGTGACCACCAGAAATGATTAAGCCTATAAGGGGAGGAGTAACCTGGGGATATAAGAGAAAATTAGCGTAAAGGTGCGCTTCCAGGTGATTAATACCTATAAGAGGTATCTCCAGAGAATAGGCTATCCCCTTGGCTATGGTCAAGCCTATTAAGAGCGAACCCAATAGCCCTGGCCCATAAGTAACAGCCACAGCGTCGAGATTTTCTAATTTTAGTTGGGCCTGCTGGAGAGCTTGTTTTATGGCAGGAAGGATGGTTTCCAGATGTCTTCTTGAGGCTATTTCCGGAACTATCCCTTGTAGCTTTCGATGCAGGTTGACCTGGGAAATTACCACATTAGATAGGATTTTCTTTCCATCTTCTACTATGGCTGCTGCTGTTTCATCACAAGAGGTCTCTATTCCTAAAATAAGCATTTGCTTGTATATTGTATGTCGTGTTACGCAATACGTATTTTACATCCTCTCACTCCTTCCCTCTCCCCACAGGGGAGAGGATTAAGGTGAGGGGGAGGGTGCTTTTCCCTCATTGTCCATTCTTCTGTCGATGAACTATGAACAATGAACTATGAACTAAATAAGGTGTATGGGTTTTTTCTCAGCTTTTCTAGCTGCCTCCATAATAGCTTCAGAAAGAGTGGGATGGGCGTGAATGGTACTGCTCAGTTGCTCGGCAGTTAATCCCCATCTAATAGCTAGAGCAATTTCGTGCACCAGGTCGGCGGCATGCAGGCCAACTATTTGCCCTCCCAGGATTCTATGGTCGCTTTCTCTCACTATTAGCTGGACAAAACCATCTGTTTCTCCTATAGCATGGGCTTTACCGCAGGCAGTAAAAGGAAATCTAGCTATTCTTACCTCTATGCCTTTTTCTTCGGCTTTATCTGGAGTTAACCCTACGGTCCCTATCTCAGGAGAGGTGAAAATACAGCTGGGAACGCTGGTATAGTCAATTTCTGAGGTGAGTTTTGTAGCATTCTCGGCAGCGATGATTCCCTCTTCAGAGGCTACGTGAGCTAGAAGATATCCACCTACCACATCACCAATGGCATATATTCCTTGCTGAGTAGTCTCCATCTTCTCATTAACCAAAATGGTGCCCTTTTGGTCGGTTTTTAAGGAAAGATTCTCCAGACCCATATTATTGATACGAGGACTTCTTCCCACGCAAATGAGGATTTTTTCTGCTTCAATTTTTTCGCCTTTATCCAGTTTAGCAGTGATTCCATCCTCTCTGTATTCAGTTATTTCCTCTAGCTTAGTGCTGGTAAAAATATTTATTCCTCTTTTTTTAAAGATTCTTTCCATTGTTTGAGCTACTCTTTTATCTTCTGTAGGTAAAATTTGTTCCATCATTTCTATCATAGTAATCTTTGTCCCCAGAGGATTAAAAATAGAAGCAAATTCGCAGCCAATGACACCAGCCCCTATGATGAGAAGGCTTTCGGGCACTTCCTTGAGCTCCAGTGCCTGTTCACTGGTCAGAACTGCCGGATGGTTACTATCAAGGAAAGGAAGAAGAATGGGCTTAGAGCCAGAGGCGATGATGATTTTTTCTCCTTCCAGTTCTTTCCTGCCGGCTTCTGTTTCTATACAAATACTATGAGAGTTAAGGAAATTTGCTCTACCTTTGATTACTTTAACTTTGTTGGCTTTAAGAAGATAGTCAATTCCTCCTCGCAACTGGGAGACAATTTTATTTTTCCGTTCCATCATTCGAGAAAAATTGGGAACTACCTTTTCTACTTCTATCCCCAGCTGGTCAGCTCGTTCAAATAAAGCAAGGGTTTGCACCGAGGCTAAGATGGCCTTAGTAGGGATGCATCCCCGATTAAGACAGGTTCCTCCTATTTTGTCCTCTTCAATTACGGTAACATCTGCACCTAATTGTGCTGCCCTAATTGCAGCTACATAACCGCCGGGACCCCCACCAATAATTATGATTTTGGCATTAGCCAATTTCTCCTCCTCCTGTTTGAAATGAGTTATTGATGTCTCTATTTTCCTTTGATTCTAGCAGAGGTCATCCTTATGTCAAAATTGCGAAATTGAATCAAATTACTTCTTCTTGACTTTGAGTCATTGTTTTACTACTATCATCTAAACCACAACTTATGCCAAGAGATGATTAGGGAGTTCAAATTTCCCATCTTACTCTAACTCTTTCCCTGGAAAAGTCGTACAGATATCTCTTGAAAAAAAGAGGCAGGATGATGCCAAAAAAGATTGTCTTTTTCTTAACTATATTCTTTCTTTTTTCTGGAAGGATAGTTTTTTCATACTGGCCATCTGGACCATCTGAACCCATTGAGCTGGCATATGCATTTACCGAGAGAGACAACCAAGAGGGAGACTTTGACCTGGCCAGGGAAGCTCAGTTTAATGCAGTGCTCGATTATACTTTAATGTTGAGAAGCGAGGAGCATATTGAGAATTACCTTGATTTGTGTAACCAGTTTGGATTTAAAGTTTTTGTTCCTCTACCCTACTATGACAACGAGACTAAAATTCTGGATAAAGATGAAATAAAAAGACAGGTCGAGAGATGGAAGTCACATTCGGCTATCTATAGTTGGTATATTCTGGATGAACCGGTTTTGCACGAAGTACCCAGGGCCTTACAGAAAGAATTCTACGATTTCGTAAAGAGTCTGGATAGCCGGCCAATATCAATGGCAGTGAACGGTAGCAATAACGCTGGAAAATGGAAAACCTACTTTAGTGAGGAGGCATTCGATATTTTGTTTTTGGTTGTCTATCCTTATGTGAAAGGGACTGCTCAATATGCGGAATTTTATATGAATCTTTACATAAGCCGTTTTCTCTCCTATAAAGAAGGAGATTATCCAGTTATTCCTGTCATCCAAGCTTTCTATGATAGTGATGAAAGTGAAATTCTCAATCCAGAGGGTCATCTTCAGGAGATGTACCAGATATTTCAGAATCATGAGTTAGTTTCTTATGGGTTGGCTTTCTATGCCTGGAGACCAGGGGGAAACCTAATAGGGATTAGACAAGATATTTCAATCTATAATGAGGTACAGGAATTAATCTCGCTAAATAAAGTACCTTTTCCTACATCTTCAATCACTATTTACCCCAATCCATGTAATTTCGGAATAGGGCAGGAGGTTAAAATCATCTATTTTTCCATTGATTCTGAGGTTGTGGTTTGCATTTATGATATTGCCGGAAATCTGGTACGGACTTTGAATGAAAATGATGGATTTAGCATGGGGGGAGGATTTGCAGCAGTTGTCTGGGACGGCAATAATGACAGAGGAGAGAAAGTTGCTCGAGGGGTATATATTATTGTGGTAACCAGTAGTGCAGGTACAGTGAAGATAGGAAAAATATGCTTGAAGGAGGAGTAGGAGAAGGAGAATGGGATTCTTAAGAACGATTCAAGGCAAGGTAGTAGTGGTAATTTGTGTAGTTATAGCTGTTTTGTTAAGTGTGGTAATCATACAGAAATATAGACTCAAACCTCTCAAGCAAACAGAGATGATTATGGGAACGTTGGTAGAGATAACCGTCATACCAGGAAATGAGAAGGCAATCAGGGAGGCATTTGAGGCGCTCAAAAAAGTAGACGCTTTGATGAGCACTTACAAAGAAGACAGTGAGATATCTATCCTTAATAGGGAAGGAAAGGCACAGGTTTCTGAGGAGACTTTAGAGGTGATAGAAGATGCTATAAAGTTCTCTAATTCAACTGATGGAGCTTTTGATATTACCTGCAGACCTTTGATTAATTTATGGAAGAAGGCAAAGAAGGAGGAAAAGGTTCCCACTGAGGAAGAGATAGAAGAGGCAATCTCTTTAGTTGGTTATCAGAGGATAATTCTGGAAGGAAATCAGATTAGATTGGAAAAGAAAGGAATGCAGATTGATTTAGGAGGAATTGCCAAAGGATACGCTGTGGATAAGGCAATAGAGGCTTTAAAGAAGAATGGTATAAAACGAGCTTTAGTTAACGCAGGAGGAGATTTGTACGCTTTGGGGACTGACCCGCAAGGGGAAAAATGGCAAATAGGTGTCCAGGATCCCCGGGAAGAAGATAAGATTATTGATATAATAAAAGTAAAAGATAGAGCAGTTGCCACCTCTGGTGACTATAGAAGGTATTTCACTCTAGAGGGAAAGCGATTTTCTCATATCGTTAATCCTAAGACTGGTTTGACCGTTCAGGATGTACCGATGAGCGTAACGATTGTTGGCCCTGACGCTACTACGACAGATGCTCTCTCTACAGGAGTTTTTGTTCTGGGACCTGAAGAGGGAATGAAACTAATTGAGAGTCTCCCAGAAGTAGAAGGAATGATTATAAGTGAGGGAATGAAGAAGCTCACCTCTCAGGGATGGGGAGAACTCTTGGAATGAGACGTTTCTTGAACTATAAGAATTTATACGTATACCGAAGAACATTTTCTGAAGGAGCCTTATAGGAGCATCCCTAACGAAGTTTCGAGTTGAGGATAAAGAAAAATATACTGTCTGAGGAGCAAGGCGACGATGCTCTGCCTTTTCTTGAACTTGGGGGGAGCAGGCCGAAGGCCGTTGAGGGGGGATGTTTCCCCCTTCAAAGTCTCTTATATCTTTCCCGAAACGAGAAGCTGAGCAGAAATAATAGAAGGCTACTATACAGCGACGGAAGAAATTGTTCGTCGGTAATTGACTTAAGCTATAAATGGGCTATAATTCTAGGAAAGGAAGATAAATAGAGTTCAATGGAAAGAAAATGGATTATCCGGGAGCCCCTGAAAAGAGAGAAACGCCTTTCTTTGTCTAGAGAATGGGGTTTTCCTCCTTTAATGGTTCAGCTTCTATATAATCGGGGGATAGTAGAGAGCGAAGAGGTCAAAAGGTTTCTTTATCCTTCTCTAAAGCATCTGCAAGATCCATTTTTAATGAAGGGGATGGATAAGGCTGTCCAGAGGATTACTGAAGCCATCTCCAGGAAAGAGAGGATTCTCATCTATGGTGACTATGATGTAGATGGAATCTCAGCTACTACTCTTTTATTGCAGTTCTTACGTAGCTCGGGAGTTTCTGCTTACTTTTATATTCCTCACAGAGAAAAGGAGGGATATGGGTTAAACAAAAGCTCATTGGATAAAGCAGTAGAAATGGGGATAGACCTGGTTATCACCTGCGATTGCGGGATTTCCTGTTTGCAGGAGATAAATTATGCAAATAGTCTGGGTCTGGATGTTATAGTTACCGACCACCACCGAGTTAAAGAAAAAGTCCCTTCTGCTTATGCTGTTCTCGATCCCAACCAACCAGAGTGTTCCTATCCTTTCAAAGAGTTGGCCGGGGTAGGAGTTGCTTTTAAGCTTATTCAGGCTCTCGCTCAAAAATCTTCTTCTAAAAAGGTAGAGCCATGGGATTATTTGGATCTGGTAGCCCTGGGAACTATTGCTGACGTTGTTTCTCTGAGAGGTGAGAACAGAATTTTGGTAAAGTTTGGCCTAGAGCGTCTCAATCGAACTTCTAATCTTGGATTAAGAGCTTTGATTAAGATTGTTGGACTGGACGGGAAAGAGATTAAGGGAGGTCACATAGGATTCATTCTTGCCCCCAGGCTCAATGCCTGCGGACGTCTCTCTTTGAGTAGAAAAGCAGTGAGGCTTCTTCTTTCTACTTCTTGGGGAGAAGCTATCAATCTAGCCAGGGACCTTGATGCAGAGAATAGACAACGACAGAAAATAGAGGGAAGTATGCGTAGAGAGGCAGACAAACTTCTTCCCGAAACTAAAGAGTCGGTGATTATTCTTATTAAGGATGGCTGGCATCCCGGATTAATTGGTTTATTAGCTTCTTATGTCAGAGAAAAATACTTCCGCCCGGCACTTATTTTTTCTCCTCAAGGAGACGTAGCTAGAGGCTCGGCCAGGAGCATTCCTAAATTTTCCATTTTTAATGCTCTTCAGGCATGCGAAGATTTGCTTCTCAGTTTCGGAGGGCATAAAATGGCGGCAGGAATGATGATACCGATAAAAAATATAACTATACTAAAGGATAGATTGAATGAGTTAGCTGAGGAGACACTTTCTCCAGAAGATTTGGTTCCTGCCTATTTTGTAGATGCCAGAGTAAGTCTGAAAGAATTGGAAAGTGATTTCTTTGAGAATATGGAGCTTCTTCCGCCCTATGGTTCGGAGAATCCTCAGCCTCTATTTTTAGGGGAAGGACTGAGTCCTTCTTCTTCGCCTGAATTTAACAAAAAGTTTGTTAAAGCAGTGATTGGTGCGAAAGAAGGAGGAGAAAGCTTCGAGGCTATAGCTTTTAGCCTTAGTGAAGAGGGTAAGAGGGTAATGAGGTCAGGAGACATAGATATGATTTTTACTCCCACCATAAATCGATGGAAGGGAAGGGAAACATTACAACTTGAAATTAAGGATGTACGAGGAGGAAATAGCAATGGAGTTATCAGGGAAAATCAGGAGCATCCAGGACTTTCCTAAAAAGGGAATATTGTTCAGGGACATTACTCCTCTATTGCAAGATGCAAATTATTTGAAGAAGGGAATAAGGCTTTTGGCTGCTCCTTATAGGAACGAGAAAATTGATGTAGTGGTTAGCGCTGAGGCACGGGGATTTATTCTGGGGGGAGGGGTTGCTTATGAGTTGGGGGCAGGTTTTGTACCCGTTCGTAAGCCAGGCAAGCTTCCCTACAGGGTAGAGAAAGTGAGCTATGAACTGGAGTATGGAGAAGATACTCTGGAGATTCACCAGGATGGGGTTAAAAAGAGTGATAAGGTTCTCGTTCTTGATGACCTTTTGGCTACCGGGGGGACAGCCGAAGCCATTTGCAAATTAGTAGAAGAACTAGGAGGGAAGATAGTAGGGGTTTGTTTTTTGATTGAGCTTGTCTCTTTAAAGGGAAGAGATAGACTTAAAGGATATGATGTTCTCTCATTGATTAAGTACAACTAGAAGGTTTTAAATGAAGGTGAAGAAAGTGGTAGTGGGAATATTCGAGGTTAACTGTTATATATTATGGGATGAAAAGGATAAAGAGGCCATTGTTGTTGACCCGGGAGAAGAAGGTGAGAGAATAATTGAAGTAATTAGAAAAGATTCGCTGAAGATTAGGAGTATTGTCAATACACATACTCATATAGACCATATAGGAGCCAATGATTTCCTGCGAGAAAAGACAGAGGCTCCCCTACTAACTCATTCTGCTGATGTTTTTCTTTTGCATAATGCAGAATTGAATTTATCAAACCTCACCGGAAAAGACAGGTCTTTTGGTCTACCTGATAGGGTGCTAGAAGAAGGAGATGAAATAAGAGTAGGTGGTTTTTCTCTAAGAATTTTGCATACTGCAGGACATACTCCAGGCAGTATATGTTTATACGGAGATAATAAGCTTTTTTCAGGAGATACTCTTTTTGCTGGAGGAATAGGAAGGACAGATCTGGCCGGTGGTAACCTTAGAGAGTTACAGAAATCTATTAAGGATAAAATATTAACGCTTCCTGATGAAGTAGTTGTTTATCCAGGGCATGGTCCTTCTACTACTGTTGGCAAAGAGAGAAAGTGCAATTTTTTCATAAGTCAATCGGATGATGTATTATGGGTGCCTTAAGAAATAAGAGTATTTTAGTGGGGGTGACCGGTAGCATCGCTGCCTATAAAGCAGCTGAAATTGTCCGATTACTGAGAAAGAAAAAAGCCATAGTTTATCCGATTATGACCAAAGCAGCTACTCACTTCCTCTCTCCTTTGACCTTACAAAATCTGGCCTCTCAGAAAGTTACCCTGAAATTATTCAGTAGAGATATAAGGAAAGCAGAACATCTCTCTTTGGCTGAGCTTGCTGATGCCTGTCTGATTGCCCCGGCGACAGCCAATATAATAGGCAAGATAGCTAATGGAATTGCCGATGATATTCTAACTACCATTGTTTTGGCTACTAAGGCTCCTGTTTTGCTCGCGCCGGCTATGAATAATATGATGTATGAAAATCCTATCTTACAGAGAAATATAGGAAGTCTAAAGGCGATTGGGTTTAAGTTCATCGGGCCAGCCAGGGGAGATTTGGCAGACGGAAAGATAGGACTCGGGCGGATGACAGAACCCCAGGAAATCGTAGAATGTTTGGAGAAAGTTATGCAATCCAGAGATGATTTTCTGGGTAAAGCCTTTGTAGTTACTGCTGGTCCCACCAGAGAACCTCTGGACAGAGTTCGTTTCTTTAGTAACTACTCCAGTGGGAAGATGGGTTACGCTCTGGCTGAAGAAGGAGCATCTCGAGGAGCAAGAATAGTTCTCATCAGTGGCCCAACCTCACTTGACCCTCCTTCAGGAGTAGAATTTCATTGGGTAGAATCAGCACGGGAAATGCATAAGATGGTAAAAGAAAAAATGGGGGAGGCCGATGGAATAGTGATGAGTGCTGCTGTTTCTGATTATGCTCCGGCCAGGAAAGAAAATGGAAAGATCAAAAAAACTACTCAGAAGAAGTTCATTCTGGAGCTAGTGCAGAACCCGGACATCTTAAAGGAACTGGGACAGAGAAAAGAGAATAAGATTCTGGTAGGATTCTGCGCCGAAACAAAGGATTTAGAAAAAGAAGCTCTCAGAAAATTAAAAGAGAAAAGCCTTGATTTAATAGTGGCTAATAATATAACTGAGGAAGGGGCTGGTTTTAAGGGGGATACTAATATAGTGACCTTAATAAATAATAAGGGCAAAGTGGAACATCTATCCAGAAGGAGCAAGAGAGAAGTAGCTCGAGTAATATGGGATAAGATAAGGGAAATGATAGAGAACAGGGGTCTGTGAGAGCCAGAAAGAACTTCTGGTTAATTTAAGGAGGAAGAATTTATGCACAAAAAAGTCATCAGGCAAAAAGGATGGTTGATATTCTTTTCTTTATTGATGATTCTCTTGGGAGGGTGTAGCTACCAATGGTTGGCCTCCCCTTCCGGAACAAAAATCGCTATACCTCTCTTTATTAATGAAACCTTCCAGTACGGGCTCGAGGAAACCCTTACCAAATCCATCAGAGAGGAGTTTATTCTTGACGGGCGACTAGAGATAACAGAAAAGGAAGAGGCTGATTTGATTTTACAGGGAAAGATTACTCACTATTTCAACGAGCCTTTGTCCGAAGTTGCCATAGCTGTGGAGGAATATAGAGTAAGAATGGATATTTTGGTGTCTCTAATTTCAGTAAAAGATGGAAAGACTATATGGGAGAAGAATTTGGGGGAAATAACCTCTTACTCTTCAATGGAAATGATACAGACAGAGGATGAAGCTGTTAGGGAAAGTGGCAAAAAAATCGGGCAAAAACTGATAGAATTGATTGATTCAATTGTAGAAGGATAAGATTTATACGTGCACCGAAATCGTGAATGGTGAATGGGGAATAGTGAATCGTAAAGAAAGAACCAGGTGGTTGTGGAGTTTAATTGACAATTCACGATTCACGAAATACGATTCACCGGTTTGTGCTGAGGTGTTTTTGCAAGGATAAGGGGAAATAGATGGAGGTAAAGTTCACAAGACCACAATCAATGAAGAATCGCCCCACCCATTATTGTCCAGGATGCGGCCATGGAATTGTGCATCGATTGATTTGTGAAATTGTCGATGAGCTAGGGATCCGCCAGAAGGTGATCGGTATTTGCCCGGTGGGTTGCTCTGTAGTTGCTTACGATTACTTTGATTTTGATATGGTAGAGGTAGCTCACGGCAGAGCTCCTGCTGTAGCCACCGGGATTAAGAGAGTTCATCCTGATCAGGTTGTCTTTACTTATCAGGGAGATGGAGATTTAGCTTCCATAGGGACAGCGGAAATCATACATGCTGCTTCTCGCGGAGAGGCTTTCAGTGTGTTCTTTATCAATAATGCTACCTACGGGATGACCGGAGGACAGATGGCTCCTACTACTTTACTGGGGCAGAAAACTACTACTACTCCTTTTGGGAGGAATGTCAAGGAGGCTGGTTATCCTTTGAGAGTGTGTGAACTACTCTCCTCTCTGCCCGGAGTGGCTTACTTGGAAAGAGTAGCAGTGAATAATCCCTCTAATATAAGGAAAGCCAAGAAGGCTATAAAGAAGTCCTTTTCTCTGCAATTGGAAAGGGATTCTTTTTCCTTGGTGGAGTTCCTTTGTCCCTGTCCTACATCCTGGAGGCTTTCACCTCTGGATTCTTTGAAGTGGCTAGAAGAAAATATGATTTCTTATTTTCCCCTGGGGGTGGTAAAAGGTGAATAATAAAATAGGGACAGCGACCATTTTCTAAAAATACAAACTAGAAAATGGTCGCTGTCCCTATTTTATTAAAAAGAAAGACAATTACTATCCCACTTTTTTCATAAGTTTAGATTTTTCTCGGCTTGCTTTATTCTTGTGCCAAACTCCTTTGGATGCTGCTTTATCAATGAGGCTTATCACACCGGGGAGAGAATCTTTTGCTTCTTTGCTTTTTTTCTCCTGGATTAACGCCTCTAATTTTTTGATGCTTGTCTTAGTCCTTTTTTTTATCTCTTTATTGCGTGCTCTTTTCTTTTTATCTTGCATCATTCTTTTCTTACTTGATTTGATAATAGGCATAGTTAACTCCCTTGAAATGTAAATATTCCAGCCACGTACGTTCTTTCCTGTCATTGCGAGAAGTCCTGAAGGTCTTCAGGACGACGTGGCAATCTCTGATGAAGAATGAGAGATGAACAACGGAAGTATAGCATATTAAAAAAATTTTGCAAGAAACACCTCGGACACTTTTCTTCCGTCACCATTCTCGTATCTCGTTGTTCGTATCTAGTATCTAGTATAACCTATCCTCTTGAGTGCTCCAAAGTCCTTTTTCGAGATACGAGATACTAGATACGATTCACGTTTTTTCAAAGAGTGTCCTTCGGCAGAGATTATGATAAGGGAAATGCCTCAGGACAATCTCGTTACTCGTTGTTAGTCGCTCCTATCTCGCCAACCAATCTTTTTAGTCATCTTCTTCTTTTTTTGAGCAACTAGCGACGAGCAAGGAAAATAGAGGTTAGTTTGAGTAAGCATAAAGTTATCAAAGCCGCTGGAATAGTGGGGTTGGGAACTTTATTCTCTCGTATTCTGGGCTTGGTAAGGCTTCAGGTTATTGCCTATGTATTCGGCTACTCAATAGCTACTGATGCCTTCTGGCTTGGCTTTACCATACCCAACTTCTTCAGGTTACTTTTGGCTGAAGGTGCATTGAGTACTGCTTTTATTCCTGTCTTCAGTGAATGGCTAGCCAAAGAGGGAGAAGAAAGTGCCAGAAAATTAGTCAATAATGTTCTTAATCTTATAATTATACTTCTTCTGCTAATAGTGTCAGTAGGAATCTTTTTCGCACCAAAATATGTTCCCTATTTAGCTGTAGGTTTCAAGCAAGTCTCCTCCCAGATGGGGTTAACTGTAAGACTGACCCAGATTATGTTTCCTTTTTTATTCTTCATCAGCATAGCTGCCTTAGTAATGGCTTTTCTTAATTGTAAAGGCCATTTTGCTGCTCCTGCCTTTGCGCCGATTTTCTTTAGCCTGGCTCTTATTTCATGTGCCTTCTTACTGGCACCAAAATACGGAATATATAGTCTGGGTATTGGAGTTGTGATAGGAGGAGCTCTACAACTCCTGGTTCAAATTCCGCCATTAATCCGAAAGGGATTTAAGTACTATCCCCTTTTATCCGTTAACCACCCTGGTGTGCGTAAGGTTGCTAAATTGGCAGGGCCAGCAATCCTGGGAGGAATAACCCTGCAGGTTAATATAATAATCAATCGCATCTTTGCTTCTACTCTCGCTACCGGTAGCGTTTCAGCCCTTCTTTATGCTATGAGGTTAATCCAGTTTCCTTTGGGTATTTTTGCCATAGCTTTATCTACAGCTATATTTCCTCGTCTTTCTTCTCTGGCAGCAGAGGGTAAAGTAGAAGAGCTCAGGCAGACAGTATCTTTGGGGGTGAGAGTGGTTTTATTGGTTTTGATTCCTTCCAGTCTCGGGTTAATTTTGATTGGTAAGCCCCTCATCTCTTTACTTTTTGAACACGGAGCTTTTGTTGCCAGGGATACTTTAATGACCTGGCAGGCTTTATTTTATTACTCTCTGGGGTTGTTGGCTATGGGTGAGGTTATGGTTCTTGCCCGGGCTTTCTATTCTTTGCATGATGTCTTCACACCAGTAAAGGTTTCACTGGCGGTGTTGGCTTTAAATATCCTCCTAAATTTCCTTTTGATTTCACCCTTAAAGCACAGCGGATTGGCTTTAGCCACTTCACTTTCTATGATTTTCAATGTAATAATCCTATTTTTTCTCCTGCGTAGAAGGCTAAAGCGATTACAAGGAAAGAAAATATTCTTTTCTCTGGCCAAGATTAGTTTTATCACCATTATAATGGGGATGGTAGTCTATCTCATGCTCAAAGGTGTCTCTACTCTAGATATGCCTTCACTGGTGTCTGGTATTATTCAGGTGAGCCTTGCTCTGATAGCAGGGGTGGTTGTTTTTTTCTCTTTGTGCTATCTTTTAAAATTAGAAGAATTCAAGGTTCTTCTGGAAGCATTCAAAAAAACCACTTCTTGACAATAAATATATTGTTGATATGGTTAATTTGCCCATGAAGGAGAAGAAAAAGGAGAAGGATAGATGAAGAATGTTAGGGCAGTGGTTTTAGCAGCAGGCGAAGGAACACGGATGAGGTCAACTTTGAGTAAGTTGCTTCATCTTCACCCCATAAGTTCTCAGGCTTTGGTGAGGTTTACGGTGAATGCTTGCCTTGAAAGTGGGATAGAAAAAACCATTGTTGTGGTAGGATATCAGGCAGAAGAAATAAAGTCTACTCTAGGGGAAGGATTTGAGTATGTCTATCAAGAGAAAAGGCTGGGCACAGGAGATGCTCTTAAACAAGCTGTTTCTTTTCTTAGGGGTTTTAAGGGTGAGTTGGTGGTAGTGCCGGGGGATGCCCCCTTTATCACCTCCTCTATGCTCACTAAGTTAATCGAGCATCACCGAGAGACAAGACCTGCAGCAACAGTATTGACCGCTCTTCTACCCGATCCGAGCCACTACGGGAGAATTGTCATGAATGGTTATATAGATGGCTATAGACAGATAGAAAAAATTGTGGAAAGTAAAGATGCCAGTTCTGAAGAACTAGAGATCAAAGAGATAAACAGTGGAATCTATTGCTTTGATA
>NJBQ01000059.1 GCA_005223095.1 Candidatus Aerophobetes bacterium Ae_b3a | reverse complement strand
TTTCTTGTCAATCTAGAGAAATAATATATTATATAACAAAATGAAGATACTCCATCGTTATATTCTCAAAGATATACTCTTTTCTTTTATCATTGGTTTTTCCTTTTTCAACCTTATATTACTTATCGGAGTAATATTCGACCTGACAGAACTGATATTCATTAAGAAGGCTGCCCTCCTGGAAGTAATAAAATTACTTTTGTTTATACTACCTTCTTTTTTTAACATAGTTATTCCTCTTTCCCTTTTGTTCGCTAGCTTGCTCACTTTTGGCCATCTCAGCGCTGAAGGGCAGATAACAGCCTTTCTCAGTTCTGGTATCAGTCTTTTTCGAATAGAGAAGACATTGCTTGTTTTTGCTCTAATTCTAAGTGGTATTTCTTTTTATTTTTCTTGGTCTATCACTCCCTGGTGTAATTTTCAGTACAGCCAGACATACGAAAAGATTATTTTAGCTAGACCAACCATACAAATCAAAGAAGGAACCATCATTGACCTGGAAGGCAAGAAACTCTACACCTACCACCTTGATTCGAAAACCGACAGGATGGAAAGGATTATTCTTTATGAATTTATGCCACAGGGGGATTTTCTCTTCCCTCAGATTACTATAGCCCGGGAAGGAGAGTTTGAAAAAGAAGTTCTAAAGCTAAAGGAAGTCGCACTTTACCGTTTCGGGAAAGAGCATCGCCTAACTCAGCAAGGAAAATTTGATTCCCAGAGCATCTATTTGACTGATCAACTTTCTCAGAAAGAAAGGGAATGGAAAAGGAATGACGAATTAAGCTTAAGCAGAATAAGCCAGAAGATAAGAGAAGAAAAAGCCCGAGAAAACCCTGACCCAGAAGAGATAAGAGAATTAGGTACCGAATTTCATAGCCGAACAGCCATGCCCTTAGCTACTATTCTGTTCGCTTTAATAGCCGTCCCCTTAGGAATTACGATGAAACGAAAAGAGAAGTCTCTTAGCCTGGGAGTGAGTTTGATGATAGCTATCGTTTACTATGTTCTATTTTTGGCAGCAAGGTTTTTGGCACGAGGGGAACTATTATCACCTTACCTGGCTATGTGGCTGCCCAATATACTATTGGGCATAGCTGCCGTTTGGCTAACTGCGAGATCTGCTAAAATATGAACTACTTGAGGAATTCACATGAGAATTTTGGATAAATATATAACTAAAGACTACCTCAAACTATATCTAATCTTTACTTTGTTCTTCATATCTATATTCCTCATTACAGACTTTTTTACTTCTATTAGCAATTTAAAAAAAGAAGCTGCCGCCTCGTATGTAATCCAATTTTACCTTCTGCAAATCCCTTATTTATTCACTCTTGTTAGTCCTCTTTCTGCTATTATCTCCACTCTATTTCTTATAACCCATCTAGGTGGAACTTATCAAATTCAAGCTGCACAAATTGGCGGCATCTCTGTAAAGAGAGTGGTTCTTCCCCTTTTCACCATAGGATTAATTATTAGCTTTTCTATACTCTTTTTGAATGAGACCTTAATTTTTAGAGCAAACCAACGTGCCCAGGAACTAAAAGAGGAGAATTTCTTGGGTCCACCTAAAAAAGAAGTGCAAAAGAATATCTTCATCCAAGTCCCTCCTTATTATCTATTCTACATCAGGTCCCTTAACCCCCAAAAAGGAGAGATGGAAAATATATTGATATATAAAGAATCACCACCTAACTCTATCATTATAGCTGAAAAGGGGAAATGGGTAGAAGGGGAATGGATTTTCTATCAGGGAATTGAATATTTACTCAACGAAGAGATAGAAAGCACTTCTTTCTATGAGAAGAAGCTTCTCATAGATAAAGGACCTGCTTATTTTAGTCGGAAATATTTCCCACCTGACAAAATGAGTATAGCAGAATTAAGGAAATATATTGATGAATACGAAAAGAGTGGGTTCAAAACCTTAGATTTGAAAACAGAACTAAACTCCAAGCTTTCCTATCCCTTTACCAATTTTATTATTATACTTCTGGGCATCCCTATAGGGTTGATTTTGAAAAAAGGAGGAAGAGGAACCAGTCTAGCCCTGGGGCTAATCATAAGCTTTGGCTATTATGAAGCAATGGCTTTTTTCAACACCCTGGGAAAAGGTGGATTCATCTCTCCCTTTCTTGCCAGCTGGATACCTAGCCTCATCTTTCTTACGGGAGGAATATACCTACTTACCCGTATAGAACGAGCATAGCTCATAGCTGATGGCTCAAAGTTCATAGCTGTGGGAAAAGGTAGCCCTCACCAATTAACCGCTCACCATCCTGCTTGTAGTAAATAGCTCACAGCTTTTGGTCCTCACTGTCTGCTGTACGCTATTCTTTGTCTTCACTATTTCCTATCTTAGATTGAAAGTCCCGTAGACAACGATGAATATCATCGAGCACAGAGGGCTGCACTCTAAATATTTCTATGTCGGAAGGGAACTTGAGATTATTATTTTCTCTAATAAACAGAATACCAATCTCATTATCTTTAAGAGTATCATCTATTCTCTTGGTTATGTATGCATCTCTTTTCTGCATAACTTCCACATAGAACTGGGATATCTTCCTTAGAGCCCTTTCGCTTTGAGGATAAATAGCCAGGCACCTGGCCCAATCCATGCTTTCTCTCACTAAATCTCCATCCTCCACTGCCTCCAAAACTGCTCCTTTCTGAGAAAGTATCCTGCTAATTTGGTAGCTCTTTTTATTTAAGCCTTTAATCGCTTCAAAGCCTTTCTTTCCAGGCACATCTATAAGTTCATGGTATATCTTATTAATCTCTCCAAGTTTAGCTTGCAGGTCACCTATCCGATTTTTAACCTCCCTCCAATAAGTCTCAATCTTCATCAGGTAACCTTCAGGCATACTCTTTTCTTTCTTATCTACTGAAATCAAGAGAGGCACAAGGTACAGCTTTTTTCCTGGCTTCCTGAAATGTTTCACAGAAAGCTTTTCTATTTTTCCAATAGTTTTGTTTTGCATATTCATCACCTCATAACCTTTATGGTTCATTATTCATAGTTCATCGACAAAAAAACCGTTTATAGTTGGTCATTGCGAACCAGGTCCCGTAGTCGCGATGCGTGCTGCGTGATACGTATTGCGCAATACGAAAAGCGAACCAGATCCCTCACTTATTATGGCTCGGAATAGACTCTACAATCTCTCAAAACTATAAAAGTACTTCTTCGATCAACTCCAGATACGATTTTCTGATGAGTCTATTCCTTTGTACGCCTAACTCCTCTAAGAATTGGAATATCTTTTCTTTGCTCTGCCAGGAATCCCCTTCTATTTCCAGGAATTCTCCCAATCCTTCTACCTTATCCAGAAAAATCTTCAAATTATCCCATCGATAGAAACTTCTCTGCTTCTCTATATTTCTTACTTTAGAAAAAGTAAGAGCCTCGAGAATATCAAATATTTTATTATCTACTTCTATCTCTATCTCTTCCCTGGTCTTACTTTGAGAGTCTAACCTTCTCCCTTTATAGGTTAAGAGATATTTGCCAGATACTGCCCGCACTCTCAATGCCTCATCAGTCTTTTTGAAATCTCGGCAAGGATGATGAAAATAGGTATCCAGTTGCTGCTGATTCCTGATAAACCTTGCTCCCAATTTACTCAATTTGCCCTTGACTTCCTCTATATCTATTCTTACCTTTATTTCAACCTCTAGCATTGGATATGCTCCCTGGCTTATCACAAAAAGTAAAATTTGGAAATCCCTTTTTGCAGTGCTAGTCTAAGTACAAAATGTTCATCATTGATTTTCCGGAAATAGTCATCTCAATACACAAGCTAATTACCAAAGTGAACTAGAAGCGCCTGCTTTATTTCTTTTAGCCTTTCAGTAGATAAAGGGCCCACAAAATTAACTAACCTTTTCTTGTGCTTTTTGTTTTCACTATCCGCTGTAGGCTAAACGCTATACGCTCTCTTTTTGACTGTTTTTGGATATATTCAAAAGAATTCCGATGGCAACTAAGCTAACCAGCAGAGAAGAACCCCCGTAACTAATAAAAGGAAGGGTTGTTCCCGTAGTAGGCAAGAGCACAGTAGCCACCCCCATATTGACTATGGCCTGCACGCAAATTAAAGAAGTTAACCCCAGAGCCAAAAGCTTTCCTAAACCATCAGAAGCCTTCTGGGCAATCCGTAAACCTCTATAAGCAATAAAAAAGAATAAGGCTACAATGAGGAAGGTACCTATAAAACCCAATTCCTCGCCGATAACAGCAAAGATAGAATCTGTATGAGGAGTAGGAAGATAGAAAAGTTTCTCTTTGCCCTGGCCCAAACCTAAGCCCCACAGTCCACCTGAACCTAGAGATGATTTTAAATGAATTGAATGAAATCCCATTCCTAGAGGATCCTGCTCAGGGTTAAGAAAACTCATTATTCTGCTTTTACGATAGCCTACCTCGAAAATAGAAAAGTATAAAGGCACGGAAGCAAGAAAGATAGTATAAAGTAAATGGGAAATACGAGCTCCTCCAGCATAAAGGAGAATAAAAGCAATCACAGCTATAATCAAAGCTGAGCCCAGATCTGGCTCCATAACTACCAGGATAGAGATAACTCCTAAAATAATGAAATAAGGAAGAGAGCCATTAATATAACTTTCCATTTTATCTTTTTTTTTCACAAGGGAGAAAGAAAGATAAATGACCACACCTAATTTAGCTATCTCACTGGGAGTGAAAGAAATAAATCCTACTCCTATAGAACGATAAACTCCTCTTGACTCTTTACCAATCCCCGGCACAAAAACCAGACAAAGAAAGAGAAAGGTAAGAAAAAGAAAGGGTCTATATAGAACTCTATACTTCCTATAGTTGAACTTGGCTGATAACCAGAGAGAGATAATGCCTATGGCAAGCCAGACTAACTGCCGCTTTAAGTAGAAGTAAAGATCACCACGATTTACATAAGCAAAGGCAGCACTAGCACTGAAAAGGGCTGTTAGTCCTATTCCTAACAAAATAAAAGTGGTAAAGAGAAGCAAGTAATCAATATGGCTATCTTCTTTCAATTTCCTTCTCCAGCCTCCTTACTTCTCTTTTAAAGACTTCTCCCCTCTCCTTATAATCCTTAAATTGATCAAAGCTGGCACAACCAGGAGAAAGTAAAATAGAGTACCCCCTCTGAGCATCCTTAAATGCCTGCCTCACCGCCTCTCTCATATCTTCTACCTCTTCCATGGGACATATACCATTGAGTTGATTTCTTATATTTCTCTTTGCTTCACCCAATAAAATTAGCTTTCTCACTTTTTCTCCCACAACTTTTTTCAAAGAAGAGAAATCAGCTCCTTTATCTTTTCCCCCCATAATCAAAATCGTCTTCTTGTTTCTAAATTCTAGAGAACTCCTCACAGCGTCCTCATTAGTAGCTTTAGAATCATTAATAAATTCTATCCCCTCTACTTCTCCCACCCATTCGGCTCGATGGGGCAGTCCTTTGAATTCTATTAGGGCCTCTCTAATGATTTCTGCCTCTACTCCATAGAGCGAAGCAATAGCAACCGAAGAAAGAATATTCTCCAGGTTATGAGAACCAGCAAAGGTTAACTCCTTATAAGAGACAATCTCCTCTTCCTTATCAAATCGTCTTTTTATGCGAGCATTCTGAAGAAAAACCCCCTTTTTCAGGTCATCCTTTTTGCTCACAAATATAACCTGTGCCTTTGTTTTAGAAGCAAGTGGATAAACTCTGACATCGTCTTTATTTAGAATAGTGAAATCTTTCTTCTTCTGGTTAAGAAAAATACGAGCTTTCAAATCACTATAATTTTCTAAGCTCAAGTGTCGATCAAGATGGTCGGTGCTAATATTGAGAATACAGGAAATGTGAGGTGAAAATTTATCTATAGTTTCTAACTGAAAAGTGCTTACCTCAGTAACTATTATCTCACTCTTTCCTCTGGCTATTTCTGCTAAGGGAATACCCACATTCCCCGCTATTTGAACATCTTTGCCTGCTTTTTCCAGAATTTTCCCAGTAAGAAAAGTAGTGGTGGTTTTTCCATTTGTTCCAGTAATAGCCACCAGAGATTTCCCTTTTAAGAAACGAAAGGCGAGTTCCAGTTCTCCCAGTATGGGAATGCCCCTCAGGCAGGCTTTCCGGAGTAAGGGAATAGTAAGGGGGATTCCAGGGGAAATAATGATAAGCTGCTTTCCTTCAAGCAGACTCAAAGAATGAGACCCTAAGACTACCTCCATCCCTTCCTGACTCAATTTTTTCGTTTCAGCTCGCTTGTCCTTACTATTTTCTATCTCTGCTATTGTTACTATCGCTTTCTCATCTTTTAGAAGATGAGCCGCTGCTACCCCACTAACCCCCATCCCCAATACCAGAACCCTTTTACCCTTAACTAACATTTTCCATATCTCCCCTTCCTGCAAGAACACATGCCCAGAATATGCCGAAGGACATTTTCTGAAGAAGTCTTATAGGAGCAACCTTAATGAAGCTTCGAGTTGAGGAAAAAGAAAGACTTGTGTCTGAGGAACGAAGTGACCTGCTCTGCCTGTTTCCGAACTTGGGAGGAGCAGGCCGAAGGCCGTTGAGGGGGGATGTTTCCCCCTTCAAGATTCTTAAAGCCTTTCCCGAAACGAGAAGCTGAGCAGAAATAATAAAAGGCTACTATACAGCGACGCAGAAAATTGTCCTTCGGCACTTCTATTTCCATAACAAGCTACTCAACCCAAGCAAAGCTAAAAGGGCAGTTATTATCCAGAAACGAACCACTACTTTAGGCTCCTCCATTCCCTTGAGTTCATAGTGATGATGAAGAGGACTTATCCTGAAAATTCGCTTACCGCTTGTTTGAAAGAAGAAAACCTGCAAAAAAACTGAAAGAGCCTCAATAACAAAAATCCCCCCTATTAAAATAAGCAAGATTTCTTGCTTTATCAAAATAGCTGTAATAGCCAGAGCCCCTCCTAAAACCTGGGCTCCTGTTTCTCCCATAAAAACCCGTGCTGGGTAAGTATTATACCAGAGGAAACCAATAATTGCCCCCAGCAAAGCTCCCCAGAAAACCATCAGTTCACCAGCTCCAGAAACATAGTTGATATTCAAGTAACGGAAAAAAAGACCGCTACCAGCAAGATAAGAAAGAAGAGCATAACCTAAGCCAGCGATTAACACACATCCAGCAGCTAATCCATCAAGTCCATCAGTAAGATTAACACTGTTGGGGGTAGCGACAATTATGGATATAATCAAAGGGATATATAACCATCCAAGATTTAGACTGAGCCTGGTAAAAGGAATGTTCAAATATTTACTGAATCCCGGCTGATAATAGAGATAGAAAGCAACCAGGCAGGCAAAAACAAATTGAATAAGCAATTTATAGCGGGTCTTCAATCCACGAGAACTTTCCCTTTTGGCTTTTAAAGCATCATCTAGAAATCCAACCAAAGCAAGAGAAAAAATGACCAATAGAGAAACAAGGAGAAATCTACTTTTCAGATTAGCAAAAAACAGAATAGCTAACCCCACAGAAGCAATAATAAAGATTCCACCGGTTGTAGGGATACCCCTCTTCATCTCATGGCTATCAGGAGCATACGAGCGCACATAATCAACCCATCCTTCTCTCTTGGATTTATCGATGAAGGTCTTGAGCATCCACAAACTCAAAACAAGGGAGAGCAAACCCGCTGCTCCTGCTCGCACAGAAATAGAAGAAATCAAGAAATACAACATAATCTCTCCTTCAAATCCTCCACAATTTCCTCCATCTTCATACCCCTGGAACCCTTAACTAAGAGAGAATCTCCTCTCTTAAGATAAGAGAAGAGTTCATTCCTTAGCTTTTCTCTGTCCTGGAAGAAAAAAGTATTCTTTGTCCCTGCTTCCCTGGCTCCCCTACTCACCTCTTTGGAAAATTCCCCCAGGACAAATAAAGCGTCAACGCCTGATTCTCCCGCCTGCTTGCCCAATTGATAGTGATATAACTCTGCTTTATTCCCCAATTCCAACATATCCCCCAGAATGGCTATCTTCCGCTGCCCGCCTCTTTCCTGAAGAAGCTTCAAGGCTTCTTTCATAGACTCTGGATTAGCATTATAAGAATCATCAATGAGCTGACAGTCATCAAAGATGTAGAGTTGTGAATGCATAGGAGGAAGTTTAAAACTGGCCAGAGATCGGGCAATATCCGGAAAAGAAATACCTAAAACCAAAGACACCGCCGAAGCAGCCAAAGCATTGTAAATATTATATAGTCCTGTGATGGCAATAGAAACAGGTATCTTATTTTTTCTATAGATTAAAGTAAAACTTATTCGCCCCTTGCCGCTAACTATACTATGAGCTTCTACATCAGCTTGATTCTCTATGGCAAAAGTAATCACTCTGCATTTAGTTCTTCTTTGCAATTCAGGAGTCCAATAATCATCCTTATTTAAGACTAACCAGTTTGCCTCGTTTTTATTCAACCAGGGAATCAATTCTGCCTTAGCCTCTTTTATTTCCGCCAGGCTCCCCAAAGGACCAATATGAGAGTGATGAATATTAGTGATTACTCCAATGTTCGGCTCAATTATCTCTGCCAGGCGTGCTATCTCTCCCCTTGAATTCATACCCATCTCTAAAATAGCCCATTTATGGCAAGGGGAGAGTTTAAGTAAGGTAAGGGGGACTCCAACCTGATTATTAAAATTTCCTTCCGACTTCAAGGTGGAGTACTTAGAAGAGACAATCGGCCAGACCATCTCCTTCACAGTGGTCTTTCCATTACTACCCGTTATCCCTACACAAGAGAGAGAAAGCTTCTTACGATAATAGCGAGCTATTTCCTGTAAAGCAAAAAGGGTGTCTTTCACCTCAATAAAGAAGAAATGAGGAGAAGGAAGAGGAGCCGTCTGGGAAATAATGGCCCCACAAGCACCTTTTCTGTTTACCTCTTTGATAAACCTATGACCATTGAATCTCCTCCCCTGCAGGGCAATGAAAAAGTCCCCTTTTTCTATGTTTCGCGAATCAGTAGAGATTTTACGGGAAGGAATAAAGAAGGGGGAGAAACCTTTCTTGCATACAAGCTTTCCCTCTGTAACTTCTAATATTTCCTTAATGGAAAGGCCTGCTTGAGACATAGGTCTATTATACTATATTAGTAATCTTCTAGCAATATTACGCGTTAAGACGATTTTTCTCTGTCTCTATTCTCGTATCTCGTTGTTCGTATCTCGTATCTAGATAGAATATCGTATTGTGTGTTTTAAAACGTTTTTCGAGATACGAGATACTAGATACGATTCGCCGCTTTATGTGCTTCAAGAAAATTTTGTAGCACTTTTCTATCATCGAATTCTACTACTTTATCTTTGAAAATCTGCACTTTCTCATGCCCTTTGCCGGCAATTAGAAGGGTGTCTCCCTTTTGCATCTTTTCCAGAGCTGACTTTATCGCCTCCTTTCGGTCAACTACAATCGAATAATCCCTTCCTTTTTTACCCCCCTCTTCCTTCATACCCTTTTCAATCTGAGAAATGATATCTCCTGGATCTTCACTGCGAGGATTGTCCGAGGTAATTACTGAATAATCGGCCAGTTTCAAGGCAGCCTTCCCCATAAGAGGTCGCTTTTGAGAATCTCTGTCTCCCCCACAGCCAAATACCACTATAAGGTTACCTTTAACAATCCCCTGCAGAGTTTGTAAGACTTTCTTCAATCCATCTTCTGTGTGAGCATAGTCAACAAAAATATTGAAGCCGTTTTTGTTGTCGATAGGTTCAAGCCTCCCTGGAATCCGCTTTACCTCCTCCAGTCCCTCTTCAATTAGATAAATAGGTATATCCTCCTCCAGAGCAATTGAAGCTGCTGCCAGAGCATTATAGACATTATGAAGACCCAGGAGAGATAGATTTATCTTCTTTCTTTTCTCTCCCTCCAGAATGAATGAAGTTCTTCTGGAGGTCATCTCTAGAATTCTCCCCTGCACATCAGCTTTCTTTTTAATCGCGTAGGTGATTACCTCTGAGGAGGTCCTCTCTATTATATAATCAGCTACGGGATCATCAATATTGACTATAGCCTTCTTAGAAATTCTCTTTCTTGCTCCTTTGCCAAGTTTTTCAAACAAGTAAGCCTTAGCTTTTAAATACTCCCCCCAGCTTCTATGGAAATCCATATGTTCCGGGGATAGATTAGTAAATACAGCCCGATCAAACTCCACTCCCTCTACTCTATGGAGGGCCAGTGAATGAGAAGAAACCTCCATGACCGCATAATCTAGATTCCTATCTACCATTGCCTTGAGCATTTCTTGTAGGTCCTGTGATTCGGGAGTAGTAATAGAAGAAGGGGAAAAATCTTCTCCCAGTGTATAGTCAATAGTGGATATTTTCCCTACTTTAAATCCTGCTCTTTTTAAAATAGACTCCACCAAATAAGTTGTGGTAGTCTTCCCATTGGTCCCCGTAATTCCAATCATCTTGATTTCCCTGGAAGGAAACCGATACCAGCAATTACTCAATTGAGCCAAAGCCAAACGTGAGGAAGGAACCTTTATCAGAACTACATTTTGCGGAATGGAAATAGGTACATCTTTTTCCATCACTATAACTCGAGCTCCTTTCTCTATGGCCCGAGCAATGAATTGATGACCGTCTTGTCTAAATCCAGAAATAGCTACAAAGATAAAATTGCTCTCCACCTTTCTCGAATCATAAGCTAATCCCTCTACTTCCAGGTTAACCTCACCTTTTATTCTGGCTATTTCCAAATCAGCAATAAGTTCTCCAAGATGCATACTATTCCCTCTTGTTAAGATACTCTCACCGTAACCCATTCTTCTTGTTCAGGTAGAATGTCTAGATGAGGTAGAACTCTCTTCATTATCCTCTGGAAAACAGGAGCAGCAATTTCTCCACCATAATATGCCCCCGTAGGTTCTTTAATGATTACTATTCCAGCAATCCCAGGCGAAGCTACGGGGGCAAAGCCCATAAAGGAGGAAATATACTTGTTGGGAATATACCCTCTTCCCGCCAAGGCGGGAACCTGTGCTGTTCCTGTTTTTCCTCCAATTGAATATCCTTCTATCTTTGCTCTTCTTCCAGTTCCGTCTTCCACCACTTGCTCTAATAGTTCCTTTATTTGGACTGAAGTAGAAGGAGATATTACTCTTCTTACCACAGTAGGTTCGTTCTCTTTTACTCTTTTCCCTTCTGCATTACGTATATACTTAACTAAATAAGGTTTTAGTAACTCACCTCCGTTCACCAGAGCACAGAAAGCAGTAAGCATTTGCAGGGGAGTAATAGCAATAGCCTGACCAATAGAAATGGCAGGAAGGTCGGTGAGAGACCATGAAGAAGCAGCTCTGACTATTCCCTTCGCTTCTCCAGAAAGGTCAATGCCCGTCTTTTCTCCAAAACCGAAAAGATGAAGGTACTCTGAGAAAATTTCTTTATCCATTCTACTGGCTAATTTAATCATCCCTATGGAAGAAGAATTCCGCAAAATGTCAGCCAGAGTAAAATATTGATTGAATGGTTTCCAATCATGGAAAGTATGGCTGGCTATCTTTATAGTTCCCTCGCAATAAACGCTCTCTTCCATAGTTATTAGTCCCTCTTCCAGGATAGCACTGGCAGTGAAGGGTTTAAAAGTTGAACCGGGCTCATAAATAGAATGGACTACTCTGTTTCTCCTGAAAAAAGGAGAAAAATCAGAATAGTGATTGGGATCATAATCAGGTTTATTGGCAAGAGCGAGTATTTCTCCTGTTTGAGGATTCATAAATAATGCCTCCACAGACCTAGCCTCAGTTTCTTCAAGGGCTAAAGATATCTCCTTTTCTACAATGGACTGGATAATATTGTCTATGGTTAAAACCAGATCCATACCGGGGACGAGACCCTGGGTAATTCTTCTGGTAAGAGGAATTTCGTAGCCCAGAGCATCTTCTCTTATCAAAAAATGACCTCTTTTTCCTCGCAATTCCTCCTCATAGTAAAGCTCCAGGCCGGCTAGTCCCTGATTGTCTATCCCTGTAAAACCCAAAAGATGAGAAGCGAGTTTCTTCTGGAGATAGAACCTCTCAGTTTCTTCCACAAAACCTATTCCTTCCAGAGCAAGAGTCTCAATCATCTCTTTTTTAATGAGAGGAAGTTTCCTCCCCAACCAGAGGAAAACCTTTTCTTTTTTTAGTTGCTTAACAAGCCAGGATTTTTTCATTCCCAGAATAGAAGATAACTTTCCAGCTGCTTCTTCTGGATGAGAGATTTTTTTAGGGTAGGCATAAAGAGAGTAAGAAGGAATATTAACGGCTAATTTTTCTAGATTACGGTCATAGATTATTCCCCTTTCAGGCAAAATATCAACTTTTCTAACCTGGCTTTTACTTACCTCCTGTTTGAATTCTTCATGTTCAATAATCTGTAGACTGTATAGGCGAGCCACGATAACCAAAAAAGCAAAACATATGAGGAAAAAGGGCAAATAAATATGAACTTTTTTATTCTGTTTGCTCAAAAATGTCTCCCCTTACTAACTCTTTAAGACGATTCCAAATCTTAATCCAAGAAGAAGGCGATTCTTTTTTTCCATCAGATTCTTTTTTGATATATCTTACTGCTTTTGGCTCTATTAAGTTTAGTTCTTTTCGTGCATAATCCTCCAGTTCTCTCAAAGATAAATGAGAAGAAATCTTCCTTTTCAATGAACCATTCTCTTTCTCTATTGTCTCTATCCTGCTTTCCAATCTCTGGACAGCGTAGCTATTTCTGACTAAAGTTGTATTATAATATACTTCCATCCCTCCCCAGAGAAAAGCAAAGATAACAATTGATAAGAGCCACCTCATTTATATCCTTTCTGCTACTCTTAACCTGGCCGAACGTGCTCTCGGATTTATCCTCACTTCTTTTTTGGAAGGCCTGATAACCTTTTTAGTCAGAATATTCAACTTTTCTTCTTTGGCTTCATTGAATTTTTGTTTTACTATTCTGTCTTCCAGAGAATGATAACTAATCACACAGACTCTCCCTTCTTTCTGCAGTAAATCAAAAGAATAACTCAAACTAACCCTTAGATTTTCCAACTCTTCATTCACTCTGATTCGCAAGGCTTGAAAAACCCTGGTGGCGAAATGAGTTCTTCTTCCCCTTCGAAATTTAGCCGGAACAGCCCTTCTCATCACCTCTAATAAGTTTGAAGTCGTCTTGATGGGATTCTGCCTTCTCTCTTCAACTATAAATTCTGCTATACGCCTTGCCCATCTCTCCTCTCCCAACTCAAAAAAAATGTCTTCCAGTTCTTTCTGGGAAAGTTCACCTACCAGATGGGCAGCTGTGAGGGCCTGGGAAGAATCCATCCTCATATCCAGCGGTGCACTCCAGCGAAAACTAAACCCCCGCGTTTGACTATCCAGTTGCATTGAAGAAAGACCTAAATCATATATAATACCATTTACCAGACCGACATTCTCTTCTTTTATGACCTGAGGCAGATCCCTAAAATTTGCCTTAATGAGTGTCGTTTGTTCTTTGTACTCCTTCAGCTCCTGGCTGGCTATCTTAAGCGCTTCTTCATCTCTATCTATCCCTATGATTCTCACTTTCCCTCTCATCTCATCTAAGATAGCCCTGCTATGCCCGCCTGCCCCTACAGTGCAGTCTAAATAAACACCCCTCTCTCTTATATTAAACCACCACAGGACCTCCTTGAGCATTACTGCTCGATGAAAAGATTTCAAATTCCCACATCCATAATCTTTTCTGATAGTTCTTCGAATATAGACCTTTGCTGCTTATAATATTTCTCCCACCTCTCTTCATTCCAAATTTCTATTTTATTGAAAGCGCCAATAATAACTACTTTTTCTTCGATTTGAGCAAAATTTTTTAATCCTTGCGGGAGGGTAATTCTACCCTGGGCATCTGGTTGGACAGGATGAGCTCCTGAAAAGAGGAGCCTTACAAAAGCCCGGGAATTGGATTTAGCGGTGGATAGGTTTTTTAGTCGCTCTCCCAAATTCTGCCATTCTAAGGTAGGATAGAGAAATAAGCTCTGCTCCAATCCCCGGGTAATTATAAATTTATCTTTACTATTTTTTGTTTGCTGACGAAGAGAGGAAGGAATAATTAATCTATTCTTATCATCTATTGAGTGGTGATACTCTCCCATAAACATTGCTTGTATCCCCTCTCTCGCTACTAAGCGGACTATCTCCACCTAGCACCACTTTTTACCACTACACTCCATTATA
>NJBQ01000058.1 GCA_005223095.1 Candidatus Aerophobetes bacterium Ae_b3a | reverse complement strand
CTATAACTCCAGTCATATCTGCCTTTTTACCATAGTAAGTTGCCTTGAGGCAGGCCAATGGTTTTCCTCTAGGTTCTGTCTCTGTCAAGGACAATTCTCTGGGATTAATATAGTTAGTGGGATTAATTCCGTCGGCAGTACCCCAGCTAACTACCTGTCTGCCTATGCGCAAATCCGTATTTTTTAGATAAATATCTGCATAGACCTCATCAAGTTTTACCGGTTCGATACTATCCTTCCTTATAGAATCGTAGCCTCCTTTGAAGGAAAGATACACCTTACCCTTTCCCCCTCTGATATTTTTCTTCAGGAAGAGTCCGTACTGGGTAATGTTCTGAGATAATTCTCCTTGTCTCGAAAGATAAAAGAGATTGTGAGAAATATCACCTCCCAGTTCTATCTCTTCAGCTAAACATATCTTCCCCGACATAAAAAGTAATGAAACTATACTAAACATTGCTACAATTATTTTTTTCACAATATTCTCCTTCTATCTAAAATCCTTGTTTTTGCCCAAGCGGTACTTTTCTTATATCTATCGACGCAGATACCTTAAAGTGAAATAATCGTCAGACAGCTCTTCTTCTTTTGTCTCTAAAATTTCAATAATTGTCTTGGTTCCCTTAATCTCATCAGCCATCACTATTCTGTGCGGCATGTAGTCGCCGTCCTCTTCCCTGACGTCCGAGTTGGACAAGGTCTTAGTGAGCCTTTCGTCTTCCTCGTAGAACTCTATTCTGAGAACTAAGAACTCCTCCTGCCATACCCACATCTTGATGTACGTGTAGTCGGAATCCTCTCCTTGGGGAATGAGTCGTAGCACATAGCAGGGATATTCTTCCAGGACCTCGTCCTTAAGCCTCGAAGCGTCGTATTCTTCCTGGTAGGTCTGACCACTTCCTATCTCTTCGTAAGTGAAGTCAGTTCCCATGAACGAGTCGCTCTCCTCACCAGCAGCGATACGTCTTTCCCTTCCCAGAAACGGGAAGTATATGTACATTAGGTCTTCTTTTCCCTCTTCAACGATGCTCAAGAACTTGGTTCCTTTCACATCTGCCGGCTCGAGGTACTCCAGGAGCTGCTTCTCCACCCCCTCGTCTTCTCTTCGATACATCTTTAGGGTGTAGGAACGCTGGTCCCCTCTCTTATTCTCCGTGATGAGGTTAATGACTCCCGTCCCGCTCTCGGTAACTGCGGATTCTTGCTCGATCCGCTCCAGAATCTCCTGGCCAGTAAGGTCCTCGCTGACCGCTCCAACGGGAGCGGAAAGCATACCCAGCGTCACCACACACATCACCGTACATAGAAAGAACACTGTCTTATATTTTCTCTGCATTCTTTATTCTCCTTTAGTAACTAGTTTCTCCAATAAATATCCTCAAAGGAAGAAATGAGTTTCATGATGTTCACTGAATCGCCGCCTCACTCTCTCCCTGTTCCGTCTACCGGAACGGTTCTACAAGAGGCAGACATTTCATTTCGAACCCACACCGGTCATCCTCAGAATGGCCGGTATCAGGGTGAGGGCTGCAAGTGAGCTAATAAGCATGGTCAGTGCAAGCAAGAGTCCAAACACAGTCATGAAATAGAAGGATGAGAAAAGAAGAACTCCGAATCCCAAGGTCAGAGTAATCGCGTTGAAGGAGATCCCACGGCCCGTCGTCTTCGTAGCGGTGACGAGAGCCTCCGACTTATCCTGCCTTCCCCTCATCTCTTTTCTGTAGCGACTCACAAAGTGAATCGAGTAGTCAACTCCGATCCCGATCGCAATGCTCGCGATCATTGCCGTCGCAACATCCAAAGGAATTCCAAGATACCCCATGATTCCGAAGTTCATCCCCACCGTGAAGAGAAGAGGCACCGCACAGATCAGTCCTATGCGTACCGATCTGAAAAGGAGCGAGACAATGAAACCCACCACTCCAATCGAGAGAAAGAGGCTCCACATCTGGCTGTCCAGTATCCTGTCCATCAACCGTATCATTACCTTGGGAAGCCCCACCAGCTTAGTCTGGAATCCTTCACTATTGAACTCTTCGTCCAGATCCCGGTCTATCCGGTCCACTATTTCCCTCGTCCCAGGCCCACCAACGTTCTCAACCTGTGCTGAGACGAGAGCTTTGTCAAAGTTATAGCTGACCATAGAGTCAATACCGGAACCTCCCTGCATGGTGAAGAGAAGGAGTTCTTGCGCCACCGCCTGCCGGGTGTCGGGAATGCGATACTCGGCAGGGTCACCTCCCTGCAGAACCTGGTTGAGTTCCATAACAAGGTCCGTCAGAGAAGATGGGTCACTTACATATTCCAGCGAATTCAGATATTCCTGCAGGCGGACCATTTCTTTAAGGACCCCCGGCTCCTTGATGCCATCCTCTTCCCCGGTATCAACTACCACGGAGAGGCGAGAGCTCCCTCCAAACTCCTCCTCCACCACCCTCATTCCTACAACAGCCGGATTGTTCTCTCCCAGATAACGCGTGAAATCGGCCTCCGTGCTGATTCGAAGAGCCCCAACCAGGAAGAAAGCAAGAACAGAGCAGGCGACGAGGGTAACCAGTCTGGGATGGTCAGCAACGTATCTTCCACTCCTTCCAAGAAAAAACGAAAGGCTCAGGCGGGAACCCTTTCTCTTTTGAATGTGCTTTGGAATCTGCTGTAGAGTGAGGACTGCCGGGATGAAAGTGAGGGAGAGAATCATTGCCGAGAGAACCCCAAAGGCAGTAGCGATACCGAATTGTCGAATGGGAATTACAAAGGAGGTGGCAAGAGACACGAATCCGGCGGCGGTAGTAAGGGCAGTCATGGTGACGGGTGCGTTCATATCCTGCATCGTACTAACTACCGCTTCTTTCCCTCTCATGCCACTCTCTGCAGCTTCGTAATATCTGTTGACAATGTGGATACCGTAGGCACTACCTATTGCGACCATAATGATGGGCGCGACAATCGAAACTATGCTGAAAGGAAAGCCAACTAGCCCCATGAAACCGATCATCCAGACGATGCTAAGAGCAACCGTCAGAAGTGGAAGGACAAAACCGTTCACACTCCTGAAGCTAAGGTAAAGGACCACTATTACCACCAGGCTCACCAGCGGAAAAAGGAAAAGAAGATCCCGGTTCATGCTGTTCATAGAATAATGACCAAAGACCGCATCTCCCACCACGTAGATACTCTCGGGTCCCTGATTCTCTTCAACGATTGCCAGCATCTCTTCCGTCAGTCTGTTTGCCCGTGTAGTCCCGGTAACATTCGGTTCAATCGTCACCAGAATGAGCGCTGCACCACCCTCCTCGGTCACCAGCGACTCTCCCATACGACTCCCGAGAAGTCTTTTCTTGAACTCCTCCGCCTCGTCGGCATCCTGGGGAACCCTGTCCACAATTGGAGATATTTCGATGAGGACGTCACTACTCTCAATAAGATCGATATTGAGGGGACTGGTGACTCCTTCCACGCCATCGAGCTCCGAGAGCTCCCTGGAGAGCTCATCGATCTTCTTGAGGGTTCCAAACTCAAAAACGTTGTCGCTCTTGACGACGACCATCACCACGTCCTGGGATCCAAAAACCTCTGTAGCCTCCTCAAGATCCTGGATTACCGGATCGCCACCGGGCACCATATCCTGCATCTCGGCCTCGAAGTTCACCCGGGGAAGAAGCAAGCCAAAGAGAATGCTAATCCCTATCAACAACGCTATGGTTTTCTTGGGGTTATTCGTGACTGCTCCTGCAATTCTCATCATTCCCATATTATCGTACCTCCAGATAGTATAAGGGGACGATCGCCGGCCTGGCATGCCATCCGGTTGCCGATGGATCGTCCGCCTACAATTCAGTCAGGCCACCAAGTCCGACGGCCTTCATTTTCGAAAGATTCATTATGACCATGGCCGGGAGTTTCATCAAGCCGAGGAAGGAGTTCACATCCTCCCTATTGCTTTTTCCCGAGGACTTTCTCCCATGCCTTCAGGACTTCGATAAATTTCCGCTGATGCTTATCATCCAGCAGCTTAAGATTGGCAACAAGATGTTTGCTCCTCTGCTCCTGCATTCTCCTGGCCAGACCCTTTCCTTTTTGTGTGGAGCGGATCTTGACCATTCGACGATCATCCGGAATGCGGGTTCGCTCTACCATACCGCGGTCCACAAGCCCGTCAATCACCCTGGTCATCGTACTGGCATTGACGCGCATGGCGCCTGCCAGCTCTCCCATGGTCATGAGCCCGGTTCTGGCAAGTATCTCAAGAGCGAAAATCTGGGAGATGTTGAGCTTCAGTTCACGAAGAAGCTCAGGTTCGGCATAGTCGACCTCTTCCTTGAGGAAAAAGAGCATTGGCTGCACACGACCAAGTTCGCGGATAAGCTCATCGTCGAGCATGGATGGTACACCTCCTCTCTTAGTTCAAGATTGAAATATTTCATTTCCAAAATAATATTATATCATAAATATCCATCCTGTCAAGTACCCTTTCCCCTTGCCCCCTCCCAGTTTTGGGTTTAGATATTGGAATTGGAGAGATAATAACCCGCCTTACCGGGTAAAATTAGGATCTTCAGGCGTAGGATGAGACCGAAGATGACAAGAGATCTTGAGAATATGGCTCAGACGATCTGAATTATCCCGGTTTCAACACAAAGCTTGCCATCTTTTTCCCGATAAGCATGCAATCAATCACCACTGGAATCCCACAAAAGAAAAAGAAAAGCTTTCTAGCCAGTAAACCTTAAGAGCCCATACCAATAGAGCAGAAACAAATACTTGATTTTGTCTTAATTTCTTTAAACAACCTACTAAGGCTTTACCCTGCGGAAGGCCTTTCAAAAAATAAATGAGTGCTGTCCCTATTTAATTTATTTAATTCCATTTAAATGAGTCACTTTTTTATACACATTTTCGAATATATATTTCGTTTGAGGATGTACTTCCAGAGGATAATCTCCCGTAAAACAGGCTGTGCAGTAATCCTGAGGATTCTTTACACAGCTCAGCAGACCCTCCAGACTTAAGTAGCCCAGGCTCTCCGCGCCCAATTTCTCTCTTATTTCCTCAATACTATGGGTAGCGGCAGTGAGTTCTTTCTGGACTGGGGTGTCAATACCAAAAAAGCAGGGAAACTTGATAGGAGGAGAGGAGACGCGAAAATGAACTTCTCTCGCTCCTCCTTCCCTGAGAAGACGGACTATTTTTTGGGAAGTAGTTCCCCTGACAATGGAGTCATCCACTAGTATGATACGTTTCCCTGTCAGAACATCCCGTACAGGATTGAGCTTTATTCTTACCTCCATATCTCTCATAAACTGGCTTGGTTGAATGAAAGTTCTTCCGATATAGTGATTTCTGGTAAGTCCCATACCCCAGGGAATTCCACTCTCTTGGGCATACCCAAGAGAAGCTGACATTCCCGAATCGGGGACAGGGATAACCAGGTCGGCTTCCGCTGGTTTCTCCTGAGCCAGTTTCCTTCCTAGTTTTTCTCTTACGCCGTGAACACTCTCTCCAAATGCCAAGCTGTCAGGACGAGCAAAATAAATATGTTCAAAAATGCAGTAAGAGAGCCTGGGAGCCGGATCCAAAAAGAAAGATGTCAATCCCTTTTTTCCTATTACCAGTACTTCTCCTGGTTTTATTTCGCGTAAGTAGCTTGCTTTTAGAAGATCAAAAGCACAAGTTTCAGAAGCCAGAATAAAGCTTTCCCCTAGTTTCCCTAAAACTAGTGGCCTAAACCCTTGCGGATCACGTGCTGCAATGAGTTCATGTTTGTTAAGAAGCAGCAGAGAATAGGCTCCCTTGCTTCGCTTCAGAGCCTCAAGTAGAGCTTGCCTTTTCCCTACGGATTTGGAGTATTTGGTCAAAAGATGAACAATGATCTCAGTATCCATAGTGGACCGAAAAATAGAACCACTCGATTCCAGTTCATCCCTCAACTCTTTAGCATTAACCAGATTACCATTGTGGGAAAGAGCAATTCCTTCCCCACGAAAGCTGACCAGGATAGGCTGACTGTTAGCGGGAATATTTGAACCCATGGTGGAATAACGGTTATGCCCGATGGCTAAATGTCCAGGAAGCCCTCTAATAATCTCTTCATTAAAAACCTTGTTTACCAGACCCATACCTCGGTGAGCAGAGACATTGAAACCGTCTGAAGACACTATTCCTGTGCTTTCTTGCCCCCTGTGTTGAAGAGCATATAGTCCCAGGTAGGTCAGCTTGGCTGCTTCAGAATGGTTATAGATTCCAAAAATACCACATTCTTCTTGCAACGGAAAAACTCCTTCTGGGATTTCCCATACCAGAATCTATCACTTTTATCCCCTGTTCTTTTAGTCTCGAAGGAACACTCCTGCCTACAATTCCCTCTCCCCCTTTTGTGTTCATTGTTCGTAGTCCATATATCGTATCGCCTATATGGTATGTCGTGTTGCGCAATACGCATCACGCATGACATAATACGAGTATCTAAGATCAACAACTTAGATTCTGACATTAATGCCTCGTTTTTTCAAATAATGCTTGGTTTCCTCGATTGAATATTCCTTGTAATGAAATACAGAAGCAGCCAGAGCAGCATCCGCACCAGCCTGGATAAAAACATCATAGAAATGTTTAAGACTCCCTGCTCCCCCTGAAGCTACCACCGGAATATTGATCAAATCAGTCACTGCCCGGGTGAGTTCGATATCATATCCCTCCTTAGTTCCATCTTTGTCCATACTGGTTAACAGGATCTCTCCCGCCCCCAAAGTCTCCATTTTCTTTGCCCATTGTAGCACATCAATCCCGGTGGGAATTCTTCCTCCGTAAATATAGACCTGCCAAAAAGAGCCATGCTTTTCTGCCCCCCCGGTCATTTTCACTCTCTTACCATCTATGGCCACCACAATACATTGGGTGCCAAATCTCTCAGTTGCTTTCCTCACCAAATTTGCATCTTTTACTGCCGCTGTATTTATGGAAACCTTATCTGCACCTGCATTCAAAAGATCTCGAATATCAGCTAGAGTTCTCACCCCTCCTCCTACGGTAAGAGGCACAAAAACCTGGCCGGCGCTTCTTTCCACCACATCAAGAATAATATTACGCCTATCCGAAGAAGCAGTAATATCCAAAAAGTCACCTCGTCCGCTCCCTGTTCTTCATAAATCTTGCTATTTTCTACTGGATCTCCTGCATCCCGCAGCCCAATAAAATTTACTCCCTTAACTACCCGGCCATCCTTAACATCAAGACAGGGAATTATTCTTTTAGCTAGCATTTTCCTGGCAAAACTCCTTAAATCTTCTTAGAATTCCTAATCCCAAACGCTGGCTTTTTTCCGGATGAAACTGACAGGCAAAAATATTGTCATGACATATACTGGAGACAAACTCGACTCCATAGTTGGTGGTGGTAGCAACGATACTTTTATCCTCAGGGATTACATAGTAGGAATGAACAAAATAAAAGTATGATTCATCTTCTATGTCTTGTAGGAACGGAACTTCCTTCTCAATCTTGACAGTATTCCAACCCATGTGGGGAACCTTGACTGTAGAATCTTGCGGAAATCGCACCACCTTTCCTCTTATGATATCCAAACCCTTGTAAAGGCCAAATTCTGTGCTCTCACTAAAAAGGAGTTGCAGACCCAGACAGATTCCCAAAAATGGCCGACCAGATTGGATAAACTGATAGAGAGGATCGATTAATCCGTACTCTTTTAAATTCCTCATGCAGTCTCTAAAAGCTCCCACTCCGGGTAAGACCAGTCCCTCTGCAACTAGAACCTTCTCAGGCTCACTGGTTACAAAGGTTTGAGCTCCCACCTTCTGGAGAGCCTTCTCTACGCTCTTCAAGTTACCCATTCCGTAATCAAGGATAGCAATCACTTAATTAACAATCCTTTCTTTCTTCTTTTTTCCAACCCTTGTATATTCCTGTATCGATTTAACAGAAAGGTCACCCCACACATAACTTTGAAACAGTCACAATTAATAAAGTATCAATCAAAACTAGAACCGCGACGCCAGATAAGAAGAGGTGGATGGAAAATTTGTCCTTTTATTCTCTCCAATGTTTCTTTTTTGTAGATAAATTCAGGGCTTAGAATTTGCTGCATTTTCTTAACATGCTGTTGCAATAAACGGCGGTAATAGATCATAATGTCATTATCCAGTCTTCTCAGGGTATCAGCCAATGCCTCGTTATTCTCAGCCTTTATGATGAGATCTATATCTGAAGTAAACCCTGCTCTATCTTCCACGGTACTTCCTGTAAGATATACTTGCTCCAGCTCTTGATGATGCACACTCAAAAACAGACAAATTTCCTTGCTTAGGGCATACCTGAAAGTGCTGTGAACCCAACTATCCTCTTCAAGGAGCAGATTCACAACACTTTCTCTGTCTTTGAGAGGCGGATTTTTCTCCACACAGAAATCAAGTGCTTGCTTGATTAACTCCCATATCATAAGCGATTATTCTCCAGCTAATCGTTAAAAAGATTTTCTGGCTCTATGTTAGCCAAGAATCTTTTGTACTTCTTCTTTATCAGCATCCATGACGAAAGAGATGCCGGAAATCTCCGCTGCTTTCCTGCTAAGAGCAAAAATATCATCCCTATCAATATAACCCAGATTAAACTTCCTTGCCCCAGCCATCAGCTGTTGTAGGCCTGCTTTAAGCCTATCATAGTAGGTATATACACCAATAGCACCGGCTGGAATGCGCTCAAAGTCTTTACCATATTTTTTTCTCAATTGTGCTGCCCCGATGAAGATCCGGTCTATTGAATCTCCATATTTTCTAATTTTCTGAGGGATGCTGCCTTTCTTTATAGCCTCTCCGATAGTATTGCCCACCATAGCTGCTGTCATAGTAGCTCTTCCCAGGCAGACTGCTTTGATAAAAGGAGCCCCCAGAGCAATTGCCTTAAATATATGGTCCTCCAGAGAGATACCACCAGCTATAGCACAGGCAGGAATAAAAGCTCCCTTTTCCTTCAAGCGAGAAATAAACTGATATAAAAGGCACTCCAGGTATACGGTGGGTACACCCCACTCATTCATCATACGCCACGGGCTCATCCCTGTCCCCCCTCCAGAACCATCAACTGTGAGAAGATCAATTTTGGCATCGGAAGCGCAGCGAACAGCACGAGCCAGATCTGCCGGTCGATAGGAACCGGTTTTAAGAGTAACATATTGGGCTCCCAAGTCCCTCAATCTTTCCACCTCGAGAAAAAATCTTTCCTGTTCCACCATCCCCAGTCGGGAGTGTCGTTCGAACTCCTTAAAATCACCATCTTTGAATGCTTTCTGCACAATGGAATCCTCAGGATCGGGCAAGACCACATATCCTTTTGCTTTTAATTCCAAAGCTCTTTCCAGGCTATCCAGCTTAACCTCTCCTCCTATACTTTTTGCTCCCTGTCCCCATTTAATCTCAATTGCCTCTACTCCTAATTTCTCAATTACATATTCGGGAACACCCAACCTGCCATCTTCTACATTATACTGGACCACAATTGTTCCATCTCCGTCCTGCCATTCTCTGAAGATTTTTATTCTTCTTTCCATCTCTGGTGAGTGTATTATACGACCATTTTTAATTTCACTATGAGGGTCCATAGCACAGACATTTTCTCCCACAGTAACTACGGCTCCACTAATAGCAGCTCCTACAGCCATGGATTCCCAATAGACACGGGCCATCTCAGTGGAACCCATTGCACCAGTAAAAAAGGGGACTCTGGACTCAATCTTATCTTTGGCTCCTATTTGTGTGGTGATATCAACTGCCGGAAACATAGTCTTATCTGAATCTGGCTCCATCCCATAAGCACCCACACAAGTTCCCTGCATGTTGAAGTGGGAAAAATCCACAGGATAATCTTTTTCAGCTCCAGCTGTTGTTTTGCCAAAGGGTTGAGGATACAGAACTTCCCTCCCCCTGAGAGCCGAAAGACCTACTTCACAATAACCGGAACACCCGTCAAGACAAGTCACACATAATCCTGAACCAGGAGCACTCCTCACTCTATTCCTGGTCAAAGTAGCTGAACTTGCATTTGGTTTACTGAAAGTCATTATTTATTTTTTGCCACTGGTTAAAATAGTTGCTTCTGTCCTTTGAGACATGGATTTACCTTGATTTATAGCAACCTTTCAAATAAAAAAGACGTCCTACCGTGCAGCACACTCTGCACCAAAGGACGTCTTTATCCTGGAATTACACCAGTGTAATACCGTTCAGCTTTGAAACAAAAAAATGCGTTCAATTCTAGTTGAACGCCTTTGTCTCTCGACACACCATTGTGTCTTTATGACTAACTAATAGCACACTTTTCCGCCTATCAAGTAGGCGAATTTTTCAAAGAAACCTTCTCACTTTCGATACTGCATACTAGACCCAGCCACGAAGTTTCATTGCTTCAACCACACGTTTAACAGCTATAATATAAGCAGCCTGGCGCATATTTATGTTGTATTTTTTGGAAATACCTAGTACTGACTGATAAGCAATAGTCATCTTCTTATCTAAACGCTTGTGAACTTCTTCTTCTTCCCAGTAATACATATAGTAGTTCTGCACCATCTCAAAATATGAAACTGTTACCCCGCCAGCATTACATAAGAAATCAGGTATAACATGAACACCCTTTTTATATAGAATGTCATCTGCCTCTGGAGTAGTTGGGCCATTAGCTAATTCAGCAACAATCTTAGCTTTGACGTTTGAAGCATTCTTTTCTGTGATAGTATTTTCTAAAGATGCAGGAATAAGTATATCCACTTCCAGTTCTACAAGGTCCTGGTTGGAAATAGCTTTGGTACCTGAGAAATTAGTCACCGAACCTGTTTTCACTTTATGTTCACGAACTGCCTCTGGATCAAATCCTTCTCTAGAAAATATTCCTCCCTGGCTATCACTAACAGCTACTACTTTAGAGCCAAAAAGGGATTTAGCAAGATAGGCTGCATAATATCCAGCATTGCCGTACCCTTGCACGGCAACAGTAGCTTCCTTAAGGTCTATATTGTATTCATTGGCGGCTTCACGAATAGTGCATAAGCCACCACGGCCTGTTGCATCATCCCGCCCAGCAGAGCCACCAAGACCAAGAGGCTTGCCAGTAATAACGCCAAATTGATTCTTTCCAGTAATTTTTGAATACTCATCCATCATCCAGGCCATTGTTTGAGAATTTGTATAGACATCAGGAGCAGGAACATCTTTATCAGGACCAATAAAGTGCCATATGCTCTGCATATATGCCCGACTTAAGCGTTCCAATTCACCCTGGGACATTTTTTTGGGATTACAAATAACGCCGCCTTTTGCCCCTCCCAGAGGTAGATCGAGAAGAGCACACTTCCATGTCATCCAAGCAGCAAGTGCCCGCACAGTATCAATCGTTTCATCAGGATGGAATCGAATCCCTCCTTTTGTCAGACCTCTTGCATCATTGTATTGAATTCTGAATCCCTGGAATAGGCGAATTGTTCCATCATCCATACGAACTAACAATGATACGTGAAATTCACGCATAGGAACTCGCAGAATTGCATGTACATTTGGATCTAACTTGAGAATCTCTGCGCACACATCTATCTGTCTCTGCACAATCTTAAACGGATTTTGATTCGCCATCTCTACCTCTATTTCTGCTTTTGATCTAATAATAGTACAAAATAAAAAAAGGCCCCTATTTTCATAGACACCTTTGTCTTTTAGTAATCCCGCTATTGAAAACGTCTTTGTCTTCTCAGCAGCACTTCTTTGTGTCGCCAAATTTCTATTGCTCAATTATATTTATACTACATATATAGTTTCTGTCAAGTACACGTACACTCCCAATCTGGTAGGTTCTTATCTTTCAAGCTCCTCGGTAAGGATTACCGCCTCAGCCATTTCCCGCATAGATTTACGAGTATTCATACTCTGCTTTTGTATCCTGCGATATGCCTCTTCGCCACTGAGCTTTAATCTCTTCATCAGGATATCCTTTGCTCGCTCCACTAACTTACGAGTCTCCAGTTCCTCCTGGATTACCTTTGTCTTTACCATTAACTCAGTATTTTCAATAGCGACAGCCGCCTGGTTGGCCACGCTGGTAAGCATATTAATCTCCATTTTAGAAAATTCATGCGGGTATGAAGTGTAGCAATTAATCACTCCTATTACTCTCCCTTTCACACTTAAAGGGATGCACAAAAGAGAAGATAACCCCTCCTTCTTGGCTATATACTTATACTTATATTCCTTTTCTCCATTGATATCGGAAACAGCGATGGGTTTATTTTCCTTGGCCACTTTACCGGCAATACCCTCTCCTATGCTCAAAGGAGGTTTCTTATTATAATCTTCGCTAATACTCTGAGTAGCCCGAATGAACAACTTTTTACTCTTTTCATCCAGAAGCATTAAAGAACATATTTTGGAGTCCATAACCTGAGCAGTTACAGTGACAATTAGCTTTAGGATATCCTCAAGATAAAGATCAGAAGAGATAGCCTTGCTTATTTTAGAAAGCGCTTCTATTTGCTCTTTGTAAAAAGGAGAACCTTTAGTTTGCCCTAAAGAAGATTTCTCCTGCTTCATTGTACTCTTTTCCTTAATCTTATAGATTTATGCTTTTGCAATATAACTTAACTCTTTCTAAATACAAGAGCTGGAGATCTTTTATGGATAGATTCTCTCATCAGCTCTTCCACTCTGGCCAATGCCCCTGGAGAAACAGAACTTTTTTGATTTAACTCGATAGCCATAATTATCCCATCTAATTCCTCATAAGTAATACCAATCTCTGCCTCATCCGTCTGGTTCTCCCATAAACCTGCGCTGGGCACTCTTTCAATTATCTCTTTGGGAATTCTCAGCTCTTTTGCTAGTTCTCGCACCTCTGTCTTTAGCAAATCTCCCAGAGGTAGAATATCACATCCTCCATCCCCATATTTGGTAAAATAACCTATAAGTACCTCACTTTTGTTCCCCGTACCCGCTACCAAATAATTCAGACTATTAGCGAAATAGTAAAGAATAAGCATACGTAGTCTTGGTTTCAAATTAGCTAAAACCATCTTCTTGCCACCAGGTAAGACTCCTAAAATACTATCATAGATGGAATTCAATGACACACGCTCCATCTTAATCTTCAACATTTTAGCTATCAAACGAGCATAATCTTCGTCTATGGCACTGCTATAACAGGGCATAATCACTCCCAAAACTTTCTCTCCTAGAGCTTTTTTAGCCAGGCAAGCTACTACTGAACTGTCAATTCCTCCGCTTAGTCCAATTACTACACCCTTTGCCTTTGCCTGATTAACCACCTCTCTAAACCAGCTACAAATTTTCTCCACCAATTCCGTTTTATTTCTCATTTCCCCAAATTTCCATCTATACCTTCCTTCAGTTTTTGGTAGGTCTGTCCTAAAGCTTCCGGAATTACCTTAGTATCAGAAAGGACTGGCATAAAATTACAGTCACCTTTCCAACGAGGAACGATGTGTAGGTGCAGATGTCCCATAATACCCGCTCCCGCCACATCTCCCAGATTCATCCCCACATTAAAACCGTCCGGACTCATAACTTTTTTAAGTAGAACCGTCATCAGAGAGAGGAGTTTCATCATTTCTCTTGTTTCATCTTCTTTCAAATCCTCTATAGAACCAACATGTCTATAAGGAATTATCATGAGATGCCCATTATTATAAGGGAAAGCATTAAGCATAACCAGGCACTTTTCCCCTCTTAAAAGAATGTAATTCTCTACATCTTTGCTCTCTTTCGACTTTTCACAAAAGATACACCCCTTTTTTTTCTCATCTAAAATATATTCTAATCGCCAGGGAGCCCAGATTCTTCTCATAAAACCCTTCTTTCTCTAAGTTTGTTATCATATTAACCCAAGTTTCTCTTTCTGTCAAAATGACAAATGAGAAACTTCTCCTTGATGATCTAGGAAATTATACATCTACCGAAGGACATTTTCTGAAGAAGCCTTATAGGAGCAACCTTAACGAAGCTTCGAGTTGAGGATAAAGAAAAATATACTGTTTGAGGAGCAAAGCGACGATGCTCTGCCTTTTTTTGCACTTGGGGGGAGCAGGCCGAAGGCCGTTGAGGGGGGATGTTTCCCCCTTCAAAGTCTTTTATATCTTTCCCGAAACGAGAAGCTGAGCAGAGATAATAAAAGGCTACTATACAGCGACGGAAGAAATTGTCCTGAGGTATTCCTTGACAGAAAAAATATAGCATATAGAATAAAAACTGGTACTCAGCCATTCTGTTTTTGTGTATAACTCATAAGATTGTTTTCTGGCCTATCTTTTCTAAATAAAGAAAGTATTCTAAAAAAAC
>NJBQ01000057.1 GCA_005223095.1 Candidatus Aerophobetes bacterium Ae_b3a | reverse complement strand
TCTATATAGGATTCTACTTCAATTCCATCCTGAACATCGCCTCTATATCCATGCTCGGGACCAAACAAAGCCACCAAATTAATTTCAGAATGAGAAAGTAGGATGTCCACCAAGTTTGATAAATTGCCTGTTAAACCGGTCTGGTTAGTCACCAAGCCTACTCTTTTACCTTTAATTAAGGCTATATTCTCCTCCAGTAAAACTTCATTCCCTAATTTTACATTGAAAGCCATGCTATCCTCCTTTTTTCCTGATAAGATAAGCTTAAAGCGGTCTCAGTCATTTCTTAACATTCCCTTTTATCTCCCCAAGCCTTGCACACGAATCATTCACCCTTTTCAATATTTCATCATCGATTTCTACCCCTATTTCTCGCAATCCTAAAAAGATAGCTCCTATGGCCGGCTCAAAACGGGGTTCAATGAATCTCGTCTTTGGAGCCACTTCCTTCACCCTCCCTTTGAAGTATGGTAAAATAAGCTCTCTTGCCTTAAAAACTCCTCCTGTTATGGCTACTTCAAGCTTCTCCTTTTCCGTCTTTAGATTTTTGATCACTGCAACAACAGATGTAGCTAATTCTTCTGCAGCTTCCTTTAGTATAAGAATAGCTACTCTATCCCCTTTCTTTGCTGCCTCAACTACTAAAGGAGTTAAGGCAGCGATTTCCCTTCTTGAGAGTTTATCCCTGTATACCCTTTGAACTATATCGAGTAGAGATTTCAACTTAAAGTATTGTATTAGCCTGGAAGTAAGAAGAGTAGCTTCACCTCGACCATCGTAAGCTCTCGTCACAGCACGAAGCGCCTTCTGCCCAATATCATAACCACTGCCTTCATCCCCTAAAATAAAACCCCATCCATTGGCTCGAGCTCTCCGCCCTTCCTCATTTATTCCAAAAGCGGTGGCTCCTGTGCCAGCAATAATCAGCACGCCTGACCGGCAGATAGTGGCCCCAGCTAAAGCGATGAAGGCGTCGTGTTGTAGTATTATCTTCTGAGCTAAATTCAACCCCTTCAAGGCCTTGCCCACAACTTCATAATCTATCGACCTGCCAACTCCCGCTAAACCCAAGCATATAACCTCAAATTTAGCTTTTCTGATAGAGGCTATTCTAATAACTTCCTTTATGGACATCTCTACCGCATCGATTGCTTTTCTCACCCCAATCACTTGATAGTTGGAAGGTCCGCCTATTCCCTGACCAAGGAGATTTCCTTTGTCATCAGCTATTAGGCACTTAGTAATTGTCCCTCCGCCATCTACTCCTAAAACATACCGCATCTATTCTGTCCCTTTGTATTATTAACTTTTTTCTAAAGCTAAAAAATTTAAAAATGTGCAGGGAAGATGGCTAAAACATCAACCAATGTCTTCAGTAGGGAAAAATTGTAATCTGCGCTTTCTCGCCATCTCGGGTACCATGAAAGCCTCAGCATACTTAAAACCCAATTCTACTCCTCTAACCACAGCCAGGGATTTATAATAATCTATGTAAAGAAACCCTGACACCTCACCTCTGGCAAAGGCATATTGGCTAATAGCCTCAATCCAAGTTTGGTAACTTTTGGTTATGTCCAGGTATAAAGTCGGCTTGTAACCTTGCGGATCCTCCCAATTTTCAGGAAAATACAGACCTCCGATATAATGAGCGGGAAATTTGCGTTTAATCGCAGGTAGCCCAGCATAGAAAATCCCATCTATAACATTGTAATAAGTATCGATATGGTCTTTGTGGATACTTCCCTTCCAATGAGTCAGTATAATATCTGGTTTTAACTCCCTGATTATATCACAAATAGCATACTTAACTTCTTCGCTCACCAGAAGTTCCCCATCTTCATAAGGTAAAAATCGAACCTCAGCATTCAATATCTTTGCTGCCTGCTCACCCTCTTTTATCTTCTGTTCCGCGTATTTCTGAGAAGATAGCTTTGGATGTCCCTTTTCTCCTGGTGTTAAGTGGACAAAAGTTATCCTTCCCCCCTCCTGGGCATACTTAGCCATTATCCCTCCCGCTGTAAGCTCCATATCTCCTGCATGTGCTCCTATGGCCATAATGTGAAGCTCATTTTTCTTCATAGGAATTCCCTCCTAAATTTTTTGTCATATGAACCTGTTTTCTCATTACTTTAAAGCCCATCCGAGCATAGTAGGTCTTTGCTCTATCGGTTGAGGTAAACCAGGCAAACTTGTATCCTTTTTCAGCCATTCGACTCAGCAGCCTAGAAAGCATGATCGAACCTATCCTTCTTCCTCTAAACTTTTCGTTGACGCCAAATGGCCCAACCCTTTCCAGGTGATGACCGAAACGATGTTGACAGTAACCAATTACTTCTCTATTCTCTTTCAAAACTATCACCATCTCATCCAAATCATGTCCACGTTCCAATTTTTCCACAAAATTATGGAGCCAATGAGGAAAATTTTCTAAAAAAAAGGATATGGTGGGCAATATATATTTCGAGTCAAAATACTGGGCAATGATTCCCTCATTTTTTAATCTTTTTTCCATTTCCTCAATTTCCTCGGGTATTTTTAATTTATATAGATCTCTTCCCATTCCTACTGACTCTCCCTGTATAGTAAAGCCGTATTTTTTAAAAAACTCCAAGGCTCCAGGATAGGATTGAGTATCCAGCCCAGCCAGTAAGTAATTTGGATCGTAAGAAAAGAGAACCACTTTCTTTCTTTTTTTACTCTGGAAAAAATTGAGCGCCTCTTTGAGCAAGGCATTTCCCACTCCCTTTCTTCGGTATTCCTGGTGAACAAATAAAGCTACTATGTATCCTATTCCTCTTTTTTCTTCCTCAAGCAAAAAAGAGTTAAACCCCCAGGGAAGAGGTGTCTTTCTTACTAAAGCATAAATAAAGCCAATTATTTTTCCCTCTTTTTCAGCTATTCTGCAGCCATTTAAATCAAAATTGGGATCAAGTAGAATTTTTTCCTCGAATATGCAAGGGATAATTCTATCACAGGGAAGACACTGATTCCACAACTCGACAACCTCTTCCTCATCTCCTATTTTATAACTTCTGATGGAAAAATCCATTCTTGAGTCTCCTCTTATCTATTTTCTCAAATCATCCCTTCAGGCCAGTCATAACAATTCCCTTAATATAATGCCTCTGCAGAACAAGAAAGAGTATAACCATAGGCACTATTCCCACAACAAGGCCAGCCAGAAAGTAATGTTGGTTTCTGGCTGAAGCAAAAGCCACCCTAAGTAGTTGTAACCCCACCGGTAGAGTCATTATTTTAGGAGCAGAAGTAGTTATTATCAATGGCCAGAGAAAACTATTCCACTGTTGGATAAAGATAAATATTCCCAGAGTAGCCAAAGCTGGCTTAGTAAGAGGGAGAATAATATTCGCATAAATTCTAAACTCGGAACAGCCATCTATTCGGGCGGCATCAAGCAATTCATTGGGTATACCTATAATAAACTGGCGCATCAAAAAAATACCCCAGGCATTAACAATAAAGGGGAGAATTAAGGCAGGATAGGAATGAAGAAATCCTACCCCTCCTAAACCCCAAATATCATTTCCTCCCACGAAAGGCACTCGTTTTAATAAATAATACACAGGAATGAGAAATAGAAATACAGGGAACATCATTGTGGCAAGAATACCCTTAAAGATAAGTTCACGGCCTGGAAAACTAAGCTTACCCAGGGAGTAACCAGCTAGGGAACTGGTAAGCAGTACTACCCCTGTAATGGAAGAGTTAACAAGGAAGCTGTTAAAATAATATTTATCCAGAGGGTATTTTTTAAACAAGACCACATAATTTTGCCATTGGAAAACTTCAGGGATGAATACCATTGGCCTGAGCATAATTTCCCTCTCGCTCTGGAGAGAAGCCAAAATTAGCCAGAGAAAGGGAAAGAACATGCAGATTCCTCCAGCTATAAATATTCCATACTTTATAATCATCTTAACTATCTCTTTTTGCTTCATTTAGTTATCCTTTTAATATGATTCTACCCCTCCCCGACGTAAAACCCGTAGTTCTATCAAGGTAAAAGCCAACACCACTAGAAAAAGAATAAATGCCATAGCCGATGCTCTACCCATGCGCATATATCGAAAAGCAGTTTGATACATGTGAAGAGCTACCACTCCTACACTTTCAAATGGCACAACTCCTGTATCTATTCCCCCGCTTGACATCATAAAGACAAGGTCAAATACCTGCCAGGCTCCAATCATCCCCGTGACCAAAACGAAGAGAATAGTGGGCTTAAGCAAAGGAAGGGTTATATGCCAGAATGCCTGCCAGAAATTTGCCCCATCAATCCTGGCTGCGTCATAATACATCTCGGGGATGCCTTTAAGCCCGGCTATAAATATAAGCATAGTAAATCCTACACCTGCCCACATGCCCGTAATCATAATTGAAGGAAGGGCTTGAGCAGGACTGCTTAACCACTGCTGTCCCGGCAAATAAAACCATCTTAAGACCGTGTTGATTAAACCATCGGTAGGCCTATATAAATATCCCCAGATCATCCCTATAGCTACAGGAGGGGTAACCACCGGGGCAAAATACACAAAACGCCAAATACTACTATATTTAGTCCTGGAAAATGCCAAAGCCACTATCAGGGCTAAAATCATACCGATAAAAACTGTGCCCAGAGCATAAAAGAGGGTATTTTTTAAAACTATAAGAAAGGTTTCATCCTGTATAAGAAGATAAGTGAAATGCTTCATGCCCATGTAGCGTGCCTTGAGAGGAGGGGTTAACATATTCCATCGATGAAAGGAAAGATAAAGAGAAAAGCCGATTGGAAATACCAAAAATATACTGTAAAACAAGAATACCGGAGACAAAAATAAGTAGCCTATTAAAGCCTGTTTACTTTTCCTTCTCTTCCTTCTACGCACTTGTTTTTTCACCATTCATTTACCTCTCTCTACTTAAAGGAATCCGAGGCTGGATTTTCCACCTCGGATTCCTTGACCTGACATTACACCACTTTTTCTTCTTAATAGAATTCTGCCAGGATCTCATTAATCTGTTTCACAGCGTCATCCAGAGCCTGTTTAGCTGTTTTTTGAGCATTCCAGGTTTTCACAATCTCATTCATCAAGATTCTTTTAATCTCCGCTCCCTGAAATATATTGGGCTCACCTCTAGCATACTCTAATTCCTCTATAAATGTCTGAGTATAGAGATCGCCTAATGTTTCCTGATTTTCCATGTCAATCTTTCTGGGAGGAAGAGCTCCTACGTTACCAGCCATCAAATCACCCTGTCTGGTTGTATTCGTTGCCGGTTGCACATCAGAGCAGAACCATCTCAAGAAATCCCATGCTTCTTCTTTGTGCTTGCTGCCGCTACCCACGCAGGCAAACCAGGTATACTGAGCGTTAACCTTCTCTTTAAGAATTGGAATAGGAGCTACCCCAACCACATCCTCGTATTTCTCTTGAAGACCCACCTTCAGACTGCTCTCATACCAGGGAGCCATGATCATCATGGCCACAGTCCCATTGGGAAACTCCCAAACACTGCCTGAGGCGTCGGTGCCGCGCTTTCTAAAAAGTTCCAGTTCCGCTTCTAATGCGCCTATCCCCTCTTCACTATTAACCAAGCACTCTTTGTAGTCTTCACTCAAAAATTCTCCCCCGTTACTCCAGAGCAAGGAAAGAAAAGGGTGCACTACAGCTGACTCCCAACCAGACAAAAAAGCAAAACCGTATTGGGTGATATTGCCTTCAGCGTCGTATTTGGTAAGCTTTGGAGCCATCTCAACCAACTCTGCCCAAGTAGCCGGAGGTTCTGTAAACCCAGCTTCTCCAAAGAGCTCTTTGTTATAAACCAGGCAATAATTGTCCACTTCGGTAGGAAATCCCCATATCTGTCCATCAATAGTTGTCCCTATTACAGCAGAAGGTGTATAATTTGCCCTTACATCCCTAATAACATCTGCAGGAGGTACATCTAGTACTCCAGAATCCACCAGGCTAACTCCCCACAGAGCATAAATCTGGAATATATCTGGACTCATACCGGACATGTGAGCAACTAGTATTTTCTGCAGATAATTCTCAAAAGAAACAGATTGAATCTCAATCTCTATGTCAGGATTAAGCCTCATATATTCCTCAACATACTGGCTTAATCCCTTTGCAATCAAGTTCCCTTCCTCATCATACATTCCATCTACGTTAAAATCACTCCAATGAACAGGAAAAACTAACTTGGTCTGGGCTATAGCTATTCCACTAAATACCAAGCCAAATAACAGAGCACCTATCAAACTCCATTTTGTCTTTTTATTCATCATTTTTCCTCCTTTTTTTTAATTACAGCCAAAACTTTATTTTTCACTTTGCATAATGACCACCTCCTTCTTTCGGATATTCCTTTGCCTCCTCCTGAGAGACTAAGTAATCCTCCGAGATTCCTCTTTTACCCAACTAAATCAGATTCCCATGATCGAACCCACCACTGCGTCGTTAAACAGGGGACGAATACGAGAAATCTCCTCACCACATCTACGATCGGGATGAACTCTATTAGTAACAAGTATGATAAATAAATCCCGAACAGGATCAATCCATAAAGAAGTACCGGTAAATCCAGTGTGACCATAGGATGCAGTTGATAAGAAGTCTCCCGCTGGGGAGCCCTTTCCTGATTTTAAGAGCCATCCTAACCCTCGAGGCTCATTTAATCCTTCTGTCTGATTCTTGGTCATCTCTTCTATCGTGCTACTACTCAATATTCGAGTCTTATCATATTTACCTTTGTTTAAGAGCATCTGGCAAAAAATAGCCAGATCATAAGCAGTGGAGAACAAACCTGCGTTGCCACCGATGCCTCCCAGAGCATAAGCATTCTCATCATGAACTTCTCCTATTAATATTCGTTTGCGCCAGCGGCAGAACTCGGTGGCTGCAATACGTTCCTTTAACTCAATGGGAGGATTGAAAAAAGTATTGTTCATCCCAAGAGGAGTGAATATGTTTTCTTTAGAAAACAGAGCTAATGACTTGTGCGTGATTCTCTGAATAATTTCTCCCAGTAGGATAAAGCCTATACAGCTATAAACCACTTTGGTTGCGGGAGAATACCCCAGTTCAGTCTGGCAAATCTCTCCTATGATCTCCTGATAGCTCCTACCTTCAGAGTAAAAATCTTTCCAGGCAGGTAAGCCAGAGGTATGGACGAGCAAATGTTTAATAATGACGGCCTCTCGCTTAAATTCAGGAACGAAGTCTACCACTTTATCATCTAACCGAAGTCTTCCCTGTTCAATTAGAACCATGGTGGAAGTCGCTGTAACAATGGGTTTAGTCAACGAGGCCAAATCAAAAATAGTATCAACCTGCATTATTTTTTCTTCAGGAAAGAGAACAGCTTTACCATAAGCTTTATGTTTCAGTACTACTCCTCGTCGAGAAGTCAGAGCCACTGCCCCTGGATAAACCCTTCTCTCTACTCCCTCCTTGATTATCTGAAAGGCTTGCTCCAGTTTAGTAGGATCTATATCTACTCTCTCTAAATGGTCTGTTCTTGAGCTCTTATATTTTTGTTTTTTCATCATTTTTGCTAACATTTACCCTGTTAGATAGCAAGCATCTAACAGGGTTCGAAGCCCCTTTCAAACTTTCTAACAGGATTTATTATTAATTGGACCTGATTTAATATAATAAATACCTTTCTCTTTTTCCCTTGAAATTCAATAATTCATCTTCCCAGCTTTTAACAATATCTTCTGCCTTTTGCCCCTTCACTAAACCTTTCCTGATTTTATCTGTGCCGCAAAGCAGATCAAAGAAAAAATGGTGTTCAGAAGAGGACAACTCTCTCCACTCAAAACCATCAGGATATAACTCGATAATTACCTCCAACAAAGTAAGTCCAGACAAAACAGGTAAAAAAGCTTCTCTGTCTGTAGTATGAAACTGCACTCCTTCACATTTCTTATCTTTATATTTACTCATTAAAGGAGAAAAATAAACCGGCCTGAATAAAACACCAGGCAGTTTCCTTGAATTTAGCTCCCGGGATAACTCTATTCCATCAATCCATGCTGCTCCAATCATTTCAAATGGCTTAACTGTCCCCCTGCCTTCGGATATATTTGTTCCTTCCACAAGACATGTCCCGGGATAAATAAAAGCTGTATCCAACGTTGATATATTTGGTGAGGGGGAAACCCAAATCAAAGAAGTCTCATCGTAATACATCTCCCTTTGCCAGTTTTTCATTTTGATTACTCTAAGATCCACCCCCATTCTAAATTCCTCATTAAAATAAGTAGCCAGCTCACCTATAGTCATACCATGCCTTATGGGAAGAGCATAATTTCCTACAAAAGAGTTAAAATCTTCTTCTACAATATTTCCCTCCACTTTAATCCCACCCAGGGGATTAGGCCTATCAAGAACAACAAAAGGCAAACCAACCTTACCGGCAGATTCAATGGTATTGGCCATAGTGTAAATGTAGGTGAAATAACGCACTCCAATATCCTGAATATCAAATAACATTATTTCAATATCCTTTAACGCAGCTGAGGTGGGACTTTTAGTATCGCCAAACAGGCTATAAACAGGTAAATTAGTCTTTTTGTCTATATAGGATTCTACTTCAATTCCATCCTGAACATCGCCTCTATATCCATGCTCGGGACCAAACAAAGCCACCAAATTAATTTCAGAATGAGAAAGTAGGATGTCCACCAAGTTTGATAAATTGCTTGTTAGCCCAGTTTGATTAGTCACTAAACCTATTTTCTTATCTCTGATTAAACCCATGTTTTCTTTCAGCAAGACTTCATTTCCCAACCTGATTTTAAGAGCCATCGCTATTCTCCTATATAATATGTTTAGTTTGAATTTCTCTATACTTTATTTAATAGCGCCTTGAGTCATTCCGCTTATAAACTGTTTAGACAGTATAGCGAACATAAGAAGAGCTGGAAAAGTTGCCATCCACAAAGCGGTGGATAGAAGATGCCATTGATTGGCGTATTCCCCAAAAAAGACTGAAATTGCCAGAGGTATAGTTTCTTTTGATCTACTATTGATGAGGATAAGTGGGAAAAAGAAATCGTTCCAAATTGCCACGAAGTTGAAGATACCTACCACAACCAGAGCAGGACGGCAAAGAGGTAATATGATTAAGCTGTAGATTTTCCAAGGACTTGCTCCATCAATACGAGCCGAATCCTCTATTTCTACAGGAACTGCTTCCATGAAATGTTTCAAAATAAATACCGAAAAAGGAATCCCTGTAGCTATATACACTAATATCAAGCCTATGCGGGTATCGAGTAAGGCCAAGTCTCTCAACAAAAGATAAATGGGGATGATTGCCAAGCGTGCGGGCAATACCAATCCAGAGATAATGTATAGGTACAGGATTCGACGGAAAGGAAAATCATAGCGAGCAAGAATATAAGCTATCATAGATGAGGTAAGTAAAATACCAAAAATCGAGACAATAGAGATAGTAAAACTGTTGATATAAGCTATGAGAAGATTTGCTTGTTTCCAGGTTGCGGCATAGTTTTCTATTCGGAAATAACTAGGTAGAGAGAAAGGGGTCAAAAAGATCTCTCTTAGACTCTTAAAAGAGTTTAGACCAAGAGTCAAAAAGGGGATAAATACTCCTATAGAATAAATTATTAAAATCAAGTAAATAAGTCCCTTTGAAAAGGGGCGAAGTTTAAACATTTAACTTTTCCTTTCTACAAAGTAAACGTATAAGATGGAAACAGGAAAAACAATTACAAAAATAAGACTGGCAACCGTAGCTCCCAATCCTAAATCCAAGCGAGCACTACCCAAACCACCAAAAGCTGTTCTATAGAAAAGAGTGCCTAAAACATCCGTAGAACGAAATGGTCCTGCTTGAACGCCTTCAAGAGCATAAACAAGATCAAAAACATTAAAAGACCAAATGAATAGCAAAATTGTCAGTGTTTGGAAAGTGGGCTTCACTAAGGGTAAAACGATATGCCAGGTAATCTTTAGATTGGTTGCTCCATCAATATAAGCTGCTTCGAAAAATTCTGGTGGTATATTCAAGATAGCGGCAAGTAAGATAAGGATGTAAAATCCCACATTCCTCCATACATTAACTAAAATTATCACTGTCAGGACTATATCAGAATCTCCTAACCAACCTCTTGCGAGACCTCCCAATCTTACCGAACGGAGGAATTCATTAATCAATCCTATTTGAGGATTTAATAGCATTCCCCATATAAATCCAACCATAACTAACGAAATAATATTGGGCATGAAAACAATTGTTTGAAATACATGATAACCACGTAATTGTGTTGCCAAAGCCAATGCCAACAAAAAACCAAGCCCCAGTTCCAACAGGGTGACCAGTGCAAAAAAATAAACATTATGGGAAAGTGCTCGGAAAAATTCGGTACTGTATATGCCTACCAGGGCATCTTTGTAGTTTTGGAAACCAACAAAAATTTTGGGTCCAACACCAGGCCAGCTAAAAAAACTTAATGACAAACTATATCCAAAGCTATAGGCTACAAACATGGTATACAGAAGAATTCCGGGGACCATAAATAAAAAAATATATAAAAACTTTATCTTCAAATCAATCTCCTGAGTCTATAGATAGCTAATTTAATTTGTATCCCTGCCCAGGAACATTTCTCCTGGACAGGGATCATGGAGTGTGAATGTTTACCTCTATCTCTTCAAAGGTTCATACCACTGAGATATTGCATCTTGGGCTTCTTTCGCAAATTCCTCGGGAGTAATTTTCCCTGCATACATAGCCTGCATTCCAGGTGAGAGAACATCGTCATACAGAGAGGGCTTCCCAGTGACGAAGACAGATCCTACCCAGTAAACCCATGGAGAAGCCTTTTCTTGAGAAGCTCCCACAACTTCTTCAAAGAGAGGATCCGCAGGAAGTTCGGCCCCTCCAACGGCTGGAGGGTTGAAGGTAACGTTTGAAAAGATAGTGCCAAATTCGGGTGTGGCCGTAAACTTTAGCACTTCAAGTGCCATATCAGGATTCTTCGAACTAGATGTTAAACCCAGAGCACCATCCATATACACGTATGCCCAGGGCTCTTTCCCTGGATCATCAGGAGGTACCATAAAATATCCCACACTAACGTCAGGATTAAACTCCTTCCATGTCTGGTAACCCCAAATACCGTAAAACACCATAGCTGCCGTACCAAAGGCAAAACTTGCATCCTGTTCTGCTACAGTGTTTGCCAAAAATTCTGGTTGATAATACTTCTTAAGATCATTCAACTTTCGATTCAGTTCAATCCACTGAGGATTAAGAAAATTGACCTCCCCCTTTGTCAACGATTCAATCCAATCAGGTCCTAACAAGCTTACCCCAGACATTGCGTGCTGCATAACCAACGCCCAGGCGTCTTTGCCTGGAATAAAAAATGGTGTAATACCATTTTGTTGCAGGATCTCAGCATTTCCCACCAACTCTGCCCAAGTTTCTGGCTCAGATAGACCGTATTCATTGTACAGATCCTTGTTATAAAATATCCCCACCACTTGAACAGCAAAAGGAACCCCGTATGTGGAGCCACCGCTTTGGATATACTTTAATACTGAGGAAGTAAAATTTGAGAAATCAACTTTCCCATCAAGTGGAATCAATAATCGAGCGTCAATCAAAGATTGGGTTCTTACCCCGGGAAGACGTCGCGAATAGACAATATCGGGACCTGTGCCACCCGCAAGTGCTAGGTTTATCTTCGAATCATATTCAGTTGCAAGGAAAGAGCGGAAATTGATAGAAACAGGAATTCCCTCAGATTTAAGTCTTTCTTCAACCTGCGTCCACACTTCTGCATCTTGAGAACGCCAGCTCCAGATTTCAACTTCGGTAGTCTGAGCCGTTATCATTAAGGTTGAACTGAAAACTGTAAAAACGACTCCAAATATCACCAAACTTACTAAATGTCCCAACTTTGACAGCATTTTACTCTCCTTTAGATCATAATTTACTTTCCCTGAAAGTTCTCTTCAAGAAAAAGTAATTATTTAATACTTTCCTTACGATTTTTTATCTCCCGCCGGATTGGCCACTATACTTATCTCACCTCCTTGCCGTGCCTTGATTTCCGGCTTTACCTTCCAGAACCTATAGTAAAAGTCTCAATCCACTCTGTTTCTAATAGACTCCTCCTTTTTGAGTAGATTTAGTATTGTCCCTTACGAAATTCCAATAAATTTCTACCCAAATTGTTGAGCCTTTACCTAGTCAGAGACAGCCCTATTAACTTAAAAACAAGCAGCACTGCTCTAACTACTGGTTTGAAACTTGAAGAATGTACTTGAACTCTGAGATACCATTTTAATAGCGCTTGGTCTTTACTGCTTCGGTAGTTTTCTCAAGAGATTTTACGGTGCTATCATAACGAGACATCAGAACTCCAAGAAAAAGAACATCGATTATGCTGAGTTGGGCAATTCTGGAGGCTATTGCCCCACTACGAAAAGTAGCCTCTCTTGATGCAGTAAATAACTTTATATCGGATATTTTCGCAATGGGGGAACGCATATGATTAGTGATACAGATAACAGTTGCTCCAGATGATTTGGCTAGAGAAAGAGAATCAACAATATCCTTGGTGCTGCCTGAGTGAGAGATGCCTACTGCTACGTCTCGTTTTGTTAACAAAGCTGCCGAAATCGCCTGTAAATGCGGATCAATAAAGGCCATACTTTCAATATTTATTCTCAAAAACTTACTCTGGGCATCAAGGGCCACAATTCCTGAAGCTCCTACTCCATAAAAGTCTGCCCTCCTTGCATTACTAATAGCTTTTACTGTTCTTTCCATCTCACCAACATCTAAAACATCAAGTGTGTCCCGAATAGCCTGTATATTTGTTTGCAGAACCTTGGCTGTGACTTCACTCATACTATCCCCGCGCTTTATTTCCTCGGGGATTTCAGCAAAAAAACTACCAAGGTCCTTGGCTAACATAATCTTTAACTCCTGAAAACCCTGATAACCAACTAATTGACTTACTCTGACTACTGTAGCTTCACTAGCCTTACTATTTTCAGCTACTTCTGTAATGGAAAGTCCTATTACCTCCTCTGGATAAGCTAAAATATAGTCACTAACTTTTTTCTCAGCCGGATTCAAGGAACGATACACACCTTTCAGTCTTGCCAGACATCCTCTCTTGCTTGTAGAAACTTGTTGTGTAGCCATCTAGTCATCCCTCTTCAAAATTGTTACTTTCTTTCTATATTTTCCAATATTATTTTCTTGGTTATTAGGGACTCTCAAACATTATTTTCAAATTAATTAATTATTTTATGCTAACTAATATTTTAATATCTTCTTTTATTCGGGAAAAGTAGAGATATGATAAACAAGACAGCTCTCTCATTTTTATGCGGGTCTTTCGTAATTCATGGCAAAAATTCATTTCATTATAAACATAATATATGAAAAAAAATCTTTGTCAAGAGAGGTGAAAGAAACATTCTAAACTTTCATTTCCAAAGTCTATAACATTAGAAATTTATGGGTAAGAAAGATAAGGCAGGCAGGAAAATTTCTGCTGAGGTATTTCTTGAGGTCTAACCGTAAGCTTCCGGAAGGAACACTTCCTCAAGAAGCCTAAGCTCTGGTATAAAATTACTCAACTAAGAGGTCGTAGCAATTCTTGACCAGGGAGATTCTTGCTCGGAAATACTGACCAGGTTTATGTTCCCTGGCAAAGAAGACTTTACCATCGATTTCCGGGGTTTGAAACTGAGTATGCCCTTCATTTTTTTTGTCCACCAGGATGGAACAAATACTACCTACTCTCTTCTCATTAAACTCATAGGTTATAGCCTGCTGAAGCTGCATAAGCTCCTGATATCTTTTTTCTTTAATGTTAGCGGGGACCTCCGGGGCAAGGCCATAAGCAGGAGTATCCTTTTGAGGAGAATAAGTGAATACCCCCAGCCATTCAAATCTTAGCCTTTCCACATCTTTGAGGAGTTTATTAAAGTGCTCTTTCCCCTCACCAGGGAATCCTACCATAAGAGTAGTACGTAAAGTAAGACCTGGAATATTATTTCTTAATTTATCAATCAATTTCTCTGCTACTTGAAATTCGGGACGTTTCATTTTGGCAAGAATCTTATTATCTGTATGCTGAAGAGGAAGGTCAACATAAGGGCATATTTTCTCTGAATTGGCTATTACCCTGGTAAGTGAAGAGGTAAAGTGGAAAGGATGAGTATAGAGAAGACGAATCCACTCCAATTTATCTATTTTTTCCAATTGTTCCAATAGATATATAAGAGATGACTTTTTATCTAAATCCCAGCCATAAAAGGTGGTATCCTGAGCTATAAGAATCAGCTCTTTTACTCCCCAATCAACTAAAATCCTCGCCTCTTTAA
>NJBQ01000056.1 GCA_005223095.1 Candidatus Aerophobetes bacterium Ae_b3a | reverse complement strand
CCCAACGGCTGAAGAATTCTCCTTTGCATCTCATTGCGAAAAGAATTGTTAGTGATTTTCTCGATGAGCATGCCCAAGAGGATGTAGTTGGCGTTAGTGTAGTGAAATTCCTTGTCGGGTTCTCCTGTCTTATCCAGGCTGAACTGAATCAACTGTTCTGGCGTGCAAGCCCGGAGAGGATTGGGTTCCATGAATTTTTCAAACTCGGGATTTGGGCCATACTCCCCCAGGCCGCTTCGCATTTCCAACAGGAGCCGGATGGTAATTTCATTTTCTCGAGGGATAAGGCCAGGCAAGTACTTCCCTATCGGTTCGTCAAGCGTGATGAGCCCGTCGTCAACCAACTGAAGAACCATCGTGGCGGTATAGGATTTTGTGGTACTCCCGATCAGAAAATATAAGTCCCCGGACATTGACTTTCCCGTTTCAAGATCGGCCAGGCCGCTCGTCCAGGTGCGAGTATGCCCTTCCATGTCTCCTAATGCTAGAATCGCGCCCGGAACATTGTACTCGGCCACAGCGGCATCGAGCGCCTCTTGCATGCGCTGGTCCATGGATGGATCGACCCGCGAAACAGAGAGTTCGTTCTTTTTTGCCCATCCCTGTGCCGCCAATAGGAAAAGAATCAGGCAGGCTGCTTGAATGAGCCAAAATCGGGTTTTCAATGTGATGTGGTCTTTCATGGTCTCCCCCTACACGTTTTTTCTGTTATCCCGGGTACTGCTAACGTTTAGCTAACCCGCCCGCGATTGCAACCCAACCAGGTTAATGACCTATTTCATTCGCCCGACCCGGAATTTTTAGCACGCCGCGTGTCACGGGTCGGGTTGAGCGCCTGGTTAGACAATGTTTTTGGCTATAAACAGTCCAATCAGCACAAACGGAAAAAAAATGTCGAAATACAAAACAGGTCCAGCATTAAGGATATTAATGTTTTTTCGGCCCTTTAAATCCTCCAGATGGGTATAAGCAGCTCCCCAAAGAAAAACTGAACGCGCAATGATCGTTGCAAGCCAGAAATCTCCAGGGAACCATATGGAAAGGATGCCGAGGATCCCCATGCTTAAATTCGTGAAGGCAATTTCCTTTTGAAACGGGTTCCCTGCGGGCCAGCCGATTCCTCGCGCAATTTGGTCTGATTTGAAGAAATGTCCAATGAAGGCGAAAAGACCCTGCAGTCCGACATTGCTTACAATGAAAGCAAGCAGAAATGATGTAATGATTGGTGTTTTTAGAAAAATAATCTGAAAAATGCCTAAAATGATGGCAAAAGCTAAAAAATAGACTGGATACATTCGCGAACTCCTCTGAGTTTTAATAGTTGTCTAACATAAAGCTCAGCCGCTTGGAGGGGCGGAGCCCCGATCAGTCGGCTGGAGCAACGGGTTAGCAGTATCCCGGTTTTTCTAAAGTCCTGTTTTTTTAATAAGTTTCTGGATGATACTCAATGCCCTGAAGTCACCGGCTTCGATGTCTCTGGTCATACCGTTTACAAGAATCACGAAATCGTATCCACGATGACGGCCTACGAAACTGGTGTACGCGTTGCTGTAATTTCCCCCATGTCCCATGATCCCATCCAGGTTGAGAACGCCGAGGCCGTAGAGGCCCGGCTTGTTAACCATGGGCCTCATGATGAACCGTTCCGCATTGACCTGAGGAGACAGCAGCCGGCCTTCCACCAGGGCCTTTGCCCAGATCAGTTGATCCCCGGCTGTCGAAATGATGTTTCCGGCAGACCAGGCCGCGGTGGGATGCAGGCAATCTGTCGCATCCACCACTTTGCCATCCTCAAGCAGGTATCCGTGAGCAAACGGAGCGGGCATCTCCATGTCCGTTGGAACGAAGGTATGAGACATCCCGAGCGGTTGAAGGATTCTTTTCATTACCTGGTTCCCAAAGGAATCGTTTGTGACTTTCTCGATCAGCAGCCCCAGCAGGATATAATTGGCGTTATTATAATCGAAGTCCCTCCCAGGATCTGCGATCGTGGAACTGCTGAGACGGATTAGCTCTTCCGGAGTCCAGACCCGGCCTGGTTGTGCTTCCGCCATCTTGGCGAATTCCTCGTTCGTGCCGTAGCTGCCCAAGCCGCTCCGCATTTCCAACAGGAGCCGGATGGTGATTTCATTTTCTCGAGGGACGAGGCCTGGCAAATACTTCCCGATCGGGTCGTCGAGCTTGATAAGCCCGTCGTCAACCAACTCAAGAACCATCGTGGCTGTATAGGATTTCGTGACGCTTCCGATCCGGAAATACAGGTCCTTTGACATCGGTTTTCCGGACTTGAGATCCGCAGTGCCGCTGGCCCAGAACCGTGTATTTCCGTCCATGTCCCGGATGCCAAGAACCGCGCCTGGCACCTTGAATTCAGCAACAGCGGCATCGAGCGCCTCCTGCATGCGCTGGCCCATGGATGGATCGACCCGCGAAACAGGTGCATCATCCGCCTCAAAGCCAGGATTTATAATGACATTTACAGGTCCTGCCTCTTTTTGGACCTCTTCTACAACCCCTGCATCAGCATAGGCTATGCAGGCAGAAAATAGGAATATTAAGAGCATTAACCAAACAGCTGATGTCTTTTCTTTAGTCCATCTTTCTTCTGGCCAATGCTCTGGATAATAATCACATCCAAATTTCATTTTTTCTTCTTTCCTAGCTTAACCTTTAATTGCTCCACTGGTAATTCCAGCAATAAATTCTTTTTGCACAGCTAGAAAAAGTATAATCAAGGGTGCCACTACTAACACCGAGCCAGCAAATATAAGTCCGTAAGGAGTCCAAAGAGGACCTGATTGCAGACGTCTGATGGCTACAACGGCTGTTAGCATCTTATCACTCTTTAAAATAATGAGAGGCCAGAGGAAATTATTCCAGGAGGCCATAAAGAATATTACTCCTAATGCGGTTAAAGCTGGTCTGCACATAGGGAGAATAATTTGCAAAAATATCCTGAAGTCTGAGCATCCATCTATTCTGGCTGAATCCAAAAGTTCATCAGGTATCAAAAACATATATTGCCTCATAAAAAATATACCAAAGGCATTGGCCATCCCCGGAAAAATCAGCCCCCAGAATTTATCTATCCACTGAATTCTACGATAAAATATAAATAGGGGAATTAGAGTTACATGATAGGGTATTAGCATTGTTCCCAGGAGAAATAGAAAAAGAAAATCACGTCCAGAAAATCTGTATTTAGCAAAGCTAAAAGCAGCTAAGGAGCAGAAAAATAAAGATAGAGCAGCAGCACTACTAGCAACGAAAGCGCTATTTAATAGATTCCTACCAAAAGGGAATCTTTCAAACAAGGAAAGAAAGTTACTAACAGTGGGATTTTTTGGAATTAAGGTAGGTGGAAAGTGAAATATCTCAGATTTGAATTTAAAGGCTGCACTAAACATCCATAAGAGGGGAAATACCATAGCAGCAACAAGCAATATAAGGAAAAGATAAAGTAAGATTTTTTTAAAGTATCTCTTCTTTTTTCCTTCTTTTAAATTCATCTTTTCCCTCCTAGAAATTTTATCTCAAATAAACCGCAAAGAAATAATACTACAAATAGAAGATAGGCAACGGCTGAAGCAGTGCCAAAACGAAGATATCTAAACCCCATGTTATAGAGAAGTAATATGGGAGAGAGGGTGGCATTCACAGGTCCTCCTCCAGTGGAGGTTCCTATACTGGTTAATATAAAAGGTTCATCAAACAAAGAAAATGTTCCTATGGTGGATAAAAATATACAAAAGAATATTATCGGCTTCACTAAGGGTATAGTAATGTGAAAAAATGATTGTAAAGGTGTAGCCCCATCAATTTTGGCTGCTTCATATAATTCCGGGGGAATGAATTGCAGTCCTGCTAGAAAAAGAACCATATTATACCCTAACCAGCGCCAGGTTATCAAGCTACTAAGACAAATACGAGCTAAAGTTGGGCTATTTAACCAGGCAATACGTTCAATTCCAAACCAGCTTAGAAATAAGTTTATCATACCATAATTCGTATCCAGTAGGTACTGAAAAGAATAAGTTACTGCTATTATGGCGGTAACATAGGGAAGAAAAATGAAGGTTCTAAACACACCCTGAAGTCTAATATACCTGGAATTCAATAAACTGGCCAAAATTAATGCTCCTAAAGTCATAATGGGAACATATTCAAAGAATATAATCGTACAATTAGTCATAGATTTTAGAAATAGTCCACCACCCGAAAACAACTTGGCATAGTTAGACAAGCCAACATATGTTCTTGGGCCAATACCGTTCCATTCATGAAAACTCAGATAAAAGGAATATAGTGTCGGATAAAACATAAAAATAGCAAACAAAATGAAAAAGGGGGAAATAAAGAGATAAGGGATCTTGTTCCCCCTCCTTTTTTTCCTTTTGAATGGACTTTCTTTTTCTATTCCTTGAACTTGCTTAGCCAATTTGATCTCCTCTATCCTTGATTAATTGGTGATTTGTTAATCAACCGCTCATTATTTATCATTCACCAGGAATGTTCGCTTACGGCAGCTTCGCCCGGTACACATATAATGCCTATACTCCAAAACAAGTCACTGCGTAAGGGCTTTAGACCCTTACGCAGTGCTCTACTTCACCACACGCAAGAAGAAAAGAAAGTGATTATTCTCTTCCTGTCCTTACTGTTATTTCTGTTGCAGTTTGAGCCAGAGCTTCTTCTGCACTCTCTATGTCTCCTAGAGCGTAAGCACTGACATATATTTGCATAATACTGTTCATTTCTGCATAATCTGGAGTGTAAACCCACCAGGGTATAATCTGGGCTGCATCCGCAAATATTCTTCTATGTGCCTGACCAGTGATGGGAGCTACCTCATCCACGAAAGGATCGTCATAAGTGAGTATCAGAGAAGGGAACCAGTCTTCTCTTCTCCAAGCGTCTATCATATAATCGGGATTGGTGAAAAGGAACTCTATAAACTTCCAGGCTGCTTCTTTATTTTCACTTGCGGCGGTGATTGCTATGTTAGAGCCACCATCATTACTGGACCTTACTCCACCTTCTTCCCAGACAGGCAGAGGTACAACACCCCATAGACCAGCGGTTTCTGGACAGATCCAATTAGCGAAGCAACCACCCATCCAGGTAGCTTCAGGGAGGGTTGCTACTTCACCGTCCGTCAAACCAGCATACCATCCTGTACTCCATCCTCCAGCATCGAGAGCCAGGTCTTCTTTCCAGAATTTACCCAGGTACTCAAGGATCCTTACCGCTTCTGGATTGTTAATGTTTAGCTTGCCTTCTCTATCAACATAACCTGCTTCTTGCTGCCAGAGAAGAATCTCAAAAATTCGGAAGTCATAATTAGCCTTAGCCAGAGGGAGCATATACTTATTGGTTTTCGCCTTGATTATTTTAGCCACTTCATAGTAGTCATCCCATGTGTCCAGCAATTCAGCTACAGATTCAGGGTCAGAAGGAAGTCCAGCCTGTTCAAATACGTCCCTTCGATACCAGATGGCAACTGGCCCACTGTCCACGGGCATACCACAAATTTTTCCTTTCCTATTGGTCATATCTGCCCATTTGGATGGGTCCATTTTATCAATCCAGGGTGATATTTTGTCCGTAATGTCGGCTAAGCCTCCTACCTCTACAAACTTCCCTATATAGCTACTTTCCAGCGCAACTATATCCGGTGTTCCTGCACCGGCTGCTAAAGCCAAAAATAGACTGTCATAAACATCCCCGGTTCCCATTACTGTTTGCTCGAGCGTTATATCTGGGTTTTGTTCAAGAAAATCATCAATGGCAGGACCCATACAGTTTGGCCAATGCTGCCACCACCAGACAGTAAGGGTAGTTTGTTGGGCAAAGACAGACCCCATGCTAACCATTATAAACAAGCTAGCAACAACCAATGTCACAATTAACATTCTTATCTTTCTTCCCATCATTCTCCTCCTTTATTCCTATTTTAGCCAACTTATTTACTTTTCACCTCCTTCCATAATTTGTTTATGTCTTTCACGAAATTCGAAAAGGCGTCTTGCCTCTTATTTTTAACAATCTATACTTCTCTTTTTCGCATATACGGTCGTTCGTACCTCATTATACATAAAAAAATTCTCAACACATGGATTTACAGGAATCTCTTATTATCAATTGGGGTTTATAAACAAATTGCTGGACCTGGCTGGTGCTGCTACTTTCAATAAGTTGCAGAAGCATTTTTCCTGCTTTTTCCCCCATTTTACCTTTGGGATGAGCAACTGTAGTTAAAGGCACTTCTGAGAGTATGGCTAAATCAGAGTCATCAAAATAACTATCTATCATTACAAAAGGAATCCCTTTTTCTCTTAGCTTATGAAAATATTTAATATTAGAACTGGGAAGGGCACTTCTTGTAGGCTCGATAATAAGCCCATCAACATTTCTATTAATCATATCTTGCGGGTGAGCAGCTTCTTTTTCTAGACTGTGGTTGGCATTCCCTAAAACTATACTGTAATTGGTCTCTTTTGAGTTCAGGTATTTTATCTAGCATTTCACCTGTCCTCATTTTTCCTTCCTTTTCGAATGATTTCGCTTATATTATGCGAAATTTCCTAGAATTGTCAAGCAGCAGGTCAGCAATGACTATGAATTACGGAAGCTCAACCTAATAATACTAATATAACTCCCATCAATAATTGACTACTCCTTGGTGAAAGCGCTTTTCTCTTCATCTTTTTACATTCTCTTATGTTTGATTAGCTACTTCATAATCTTATCAAGCCAATTAAATATTACCTCATTAGATATTGCAATTGCACCCATCTGACAATGGGCTTGAGCAGACTGATCTTTGGTAAAAAGGTAGAAATCCTTGGGTGATTTTAAGTTGTCATACAACTTTTTTGCCTGCCCTTTCAAAGTGTAGTCACTCTCACTATCTATTATGAGCATATCCGCCTTAATGTACTGTACTACATCTTTTAGTGTGTATTTTCGGATAGTTAACATAACATCTGCCGGAGTATGCACGTCGAATACCATCATACCATTATTGAAAAACCATCTGGCAGTTACGTCTTTTTCCATAACCTCGCCTATATATTCATTAAACTTTGCCTTATCAGTTTTTAAGAGCTCGATAAGTTCTTCAGGCATAGACTCATATCTATTTTCTGAAAAATCAAATATTCCACCATTTGCTATACATGCTTTAATCCTATGTTCAAGAGCCACCGCTCTTGCTGCTAAATATCCTCCCATGCTTATCCCTATAAGAGCTATCTTATTAGGATCCACATCATTACGGGTAATAGCATAGTCCACAACAGGAGTTACAACCTTTTCCCAATCGTATCTAAAGGGAATATTTTGAAGACGAATAACAGCTCCCTGCCCTGGCCCTTCAAATATGAGGCAGTTATATCCACGTTTTGCTGCAAAATATGCAATCTCAAAGTACAATTCCTCTCCCGTACCGTCAAACCCTGTATGAATTATTAAAAGTGGAGGTTTTTCAAGATATGTCTTACCCTTAACAAAATAACCGGGAAGGGTTGTTTTCTCGTATGGAATTGTGATAGGTGTAATATTTGGCATATATCTCAGCGCTCCTAGAAAACTCTCTTTACTTTTTCTCCATGAAATCATAGATTTATCCCTGTCTTTTTCTGAATGTAAAAAGAAACCAGCGGTTCTATAGTAGTTGGATGCTCGAAGAAATGCTTCTTTTGCAGATGTTAGATGACCCTTTTTTTCGCTTGATAGGGCAAATTCATAAACTCCATTTGCGGTTTTCATCCATTCATCAAACCAACTGTTACCATCCCCGTCTTCTATCCGTCGCGCAGTGGATATACATTCACCTATATCTGCTCCGCCACTGTAGGCATAACCTATCGTTCTTATCAATTGAAAATTATACTCAGAACTCTTAAAAAACAGATTGTCGTACCAATTCGCACCGTCATTTTCGCTTGCCAAAGCCAAGCTGGACAAGCAAACAAAAACGAAAAACACCAAGAAAATTCTTTTCATCCTTCCCCCTCCATTCAAATGATTTCCACTTCATCCCTAATTTACCACATTTTGTGCTACTATTTTGCTAGGTCTAGTATCCTCCATTTTTAATCCTGTAAGACTTTTCTTCCCACCTTACTCCTCTAAGAAATAGCCTGCTGGTTTTTTGAGGACTTTGGCGATTTTTAGTAGAGTTCGTATAGATGATAATGATGCGTTCGTTTTATAGCAGGAAATGCTTTTTTGCTTGGCGTTAATCTTTTCGGCAAGTTGAGTTCGAATTGGTTGCACTGGCGGAGAGGGTGGGATTCGAACCCACGGGACACCTCGCGGCGTCCAGCTGATTTCGAATCAACCGCTTTAGACCACTCAGCCACCTCTCCGAATATCTTACTTTGCTTTCTTCTTCGTTTTCCCGGATTGAATCTCTTTTATTTTTAACTCAGTGAATGCCTGGCGATGACCATATTGACGATGATAATTCTTGCGGCGCTTGAACTTATAAACAATAATCTTCTTTGCCCTGTCCTGCCTCAGCACTTCCGCTGTCACCCTGGCTTTGGCTACTAAAGGATTGCCAACAAGAGTCTCGCCATCGTCTTCCTTGAGCATCAAAACCTTGTCAAGAACTACCTCTTCTCCTTCTTTAGCCTTTAGTTTTTCTATTCTTATTATAGAACCAGGACTAATCTGATACTGCTTTCCTCCTGTTTCTACTACTGCTATCATTTTATACTCCTTCATGTCCCCATTTCCCATGCGGAAAGATATTCTTCTTGTTCCTGGGTTAATTTATCTATTTTGATTCCCATGCTCTTTAGTTTTAACTGGGCAATTTGTTTATCAATTTCCATAGGAACAGGATAAACCTTCTTTTTTAAATCCCTACCCTCTTTGGCTAAAAATTCAGAGCAAAGCGCCTGATTAGCAAAGCTCATGTCCATAACCATGGAGGGATGACCTTCTGCTGCTGCTAGATTGATGAGTCTACCCTCTGCTAATATATTTATCCTCTTTCCACTCTTCAGTGTAAACTGCTCAATATCTCTTCTTATCTTCCTTTTTTTCACTGCAAGCTTCTCTAAGCCACCCAGATTAATCTCCACATTAAAGTGACCTGCATTAGCCACTATAGCTCTATCCTTCATCTCTTTAAAATGTTCATTACTGATAACATTCTTATCACCGGTACTGGTAACAAAGATATCTCCCTTTGGACAGGCTTCCATTAAGGGCATTACTGAATAACCGTCCATATTCGCCTCTAATCCTCTCAAAGGGTCTATTTCACAAATTATCACTTTAGCTCCCATTCCTCTGGCCCGCATAGCTATTCCTCGCCCACACCAGCCATATCCACAAATCACAAACACAGAACCAGCCAAAAGTATATTAGTGGCACGCAGGATTCCATCAATAGTGGATTGACCTGTTCCGTAACGATTATCAAAAAGATGTTTGGTGTCAGCATCATTTACGGCAATGATGGGATACTCTAAAACGCCTTTCTTGGCCATACTCCTCAGGCGAATTACCCCGGTAGTGGTTTCCTCTGTCCCTGCTATGATTTCACTGACCAAATTCTTTCTTTCTGAATGAATAGTAGAAACCAGGTCTGCTCCATCATCCATAGTAATATGAGGGTTAACATCCAGAACACTGTGAATGTGGGAATAATAAGTTTCTCTATTCTCACTTCTAATAGCAAAAACTTCGATTCCATAGTCCTTTACTAAAGAAGCAGCCACCTCATCCTGGGTAGATAAAGGATTGGAAGCACAAAGATGAACCGTTGCTCCACCCGCCTTTAAGGTTCTGGCCAGGTTAGCTGTTTCGGAAGTTACATGCAGACAAGCAGCTATTTTTATTCCCTTCAGGGGCTGTTCCTCACTAAATCTATTTCTGATCAAACCCAGAACAGGCATCATTGAATCTGCCCATTGAATACGACTCTTTCCTTTTTGAGCTAATCCTGCATCTTTAATATCATTTGCCATTAAGAAAATCTCCTTTCCTCTGTCTTGTTGGTTAATTGAACAGCTAACTCTACAGCTTTAATCAAACTTTCAGGGGAAGCTGTGCCCTTACCGACTTTGTCAAAGGCAGTGCCATGATCTACAGAAGTGCGAATAATAGGTAATCCCAGAGTAATATTGACTCCTTCAAAAAATCCGAGCATTTTTAGAGGAATGTGACCCTGGTCATGATACATAGCGATAATCAGGTCGAACTCTCCCTTCTTAGCCCTATAGAACAGTGTATCCGGCGGAATGGGCCCTACTACATCTATCCCCTGGCAACGAGCTTCTTTAACAGCAGGAATAATATGGATTATCTCTTCTTCCCCTAGTAAACCACTCTCACCAGCATGAGGATTGAGCCCGGCTACAGCTACCCGTGGCTTTACTATACCCATTCTTTCTACCGCTTGCAGACCCAGTTTAAGAGTAGTAAGAATTCTTTCTTTACTCAGAAAATTGCAAGCCTCTCTTAAGGAAAGATGCCAGCTTACATGGGCTACCCGCAGATCCCCCACTATCAACATCATACATATTTGCTCTACGCCACAAAGCTCAGCTAAAATCTCCGTATGGCCAGGATAGTGGTATCCTGACTTATTGAGGGCTTCCTTATTCAAGGGAGCAGTAACTACAGCTCCAATATCCTTCTTTAAAGCCATACTAACAGCGCATTGAAGGTATTCAAAGGCTGCTTTGCCCGCTAAAGAACTAACTTCTCCTCTTTCAATAAGCCCAGAATCAAGATTATCTAAATCGATAACCTCCATCACATCTTCTTTGAAGTGAGCTTCCCCTATCTCTGCTATTTTCCTTACCGTGGCTCTTCTGTTGATAATCTGTAGAGCCTGCTTGATTATATCTGTATCTCCGATTACCAAAGGTCTACAAATGTCTCGCACTCTCTCATCAAGAAGAGCCATAACAATGATCTCGGGACCTATTCCAGCAGCATCCCCCATGGTAAGACCTATTATCGGCTTATTATTCACTATGACCATAAGAATTCACATCGCTACCGAAGGACATTTTCTGAAGAAGCCTTATAGGAGCGACCTTAACGAAGCTTCGAGTTGAGGACAAAGAAAAATATACTGTCTGAGGAGCAAGGCGACGAGTTTATATTTTTCCCGAGATAAGAAGCTGAGTAGAAATAATAAAAGGCTACTATACAGCGACGGAAGAAATTGTCCTGAGGTATTTCTTTAGAAGAAACCCTTCAACCACTCCTTAATTCTTACTTCAATCCTCTCCTTGTGGGCAAGCTCTCCTCTTCTCTTGATGCCATAGAGAATTAAACCCAATACAGTAGCATAAACTGGACTGATTAGTTCCTCTGGCTCCTTCATATGAGTATGGCCTATCCTGGTGGGCAGGCCAGTTATTTCTTCTGCTTTCTCCTTGATTCCTTCTAATAGAGAGCATCCTCCAGTAAGCACCATTCCCGCTGTTATCAAGTCCTTATAACCGCTTTTCACTAATTCTTTATCGACCAGCTCAAATATTTCTTTTACACGCGGCTCAATTACCTCAAATAAATCGTCCTGTCCAATCCGGGAGATTCCCCTTTCTGCCACTCCTTCTATCTCTAGTTTTTCTCCTCTTTTAAGAAGACTTTCTGAAGCACAGCCATATTCTATCTTTACCCTCTCAGCTACCTGATGGCTGGTATGAAAACCCACGGCAATATCATTGGTGATGTGATTGCCTCCTACGCCTAAAACGTAGGTAAATCTCATTCCCTCTTTCAAAAATATAGCCAAATCAGTGGTTCCACCTCCTATATCCAGAAGAGCCACTCCTAAATCTTCCTCATCCGGGAAAAGAGTGGCCATAGCTGAAGCCAGGCACTGAAGAGTTACCCCTTCACATTCGTACTGCGCCTGCTTGACGCTAGTCTCAATATCCTGGCGAGAGCTGGAAGAAGCAGTAACAATATGCACCTTTACCCCCAGGGTTGTTCCATTCATACCGATGGGCTCTTTAACTTCATTTCGCCCATTAATAATGAACTCCTGGGGGAGAATATGAATAATCTCTCTATCTGAAGCAAGAGTAATATGCGAGGCTTCCTGCAATACCTTTTCTACATCTTTAGCGGTAATTACCTTGTCTTCTTTTTCTACCTTAACAAAACCCTGGTTGTCTGCTGCCTGAATATGATCACCGGCGATGCTAACCCATGCCCGCTTTACCTTCAAACCTGCTTGGGCCTCTGCTTTCTTGGCAGCTTCCTCAATCATAGAAGAAGTTTTACTAATATCGGTAACCACCCCTTTGCTTATTCCCTGAGAAGGAGCTGTCCCTACGCCCAGGATTTCAAATTCCTCCTTTTCCCTTATTCTAGCTATAAGAACACAGACTTTAGTAGTTCCAATGTCTAGCCCCACTACAAGCTCATCCAATTTAATTCTCTCCTACAATAATTTGCTCATTAAAACGAATGTCTATATATTTAAGGCCCTTTTCTTTTCCTCTATAAACCTCCAGAAGAGAAGGAAGATAAGAAAGATAATCCAGATGGTCACCTTTCCCCAGGTAAATTTTAATCCCGCTTTCCAGTACTCCCACCAGAGTATGCCTATTTCTTACATCGAGCTGGAAAAAAGGAAGCCCTAATTGTTGAGCCATAAGTAAAATATTTACCTCCCTGCTCAGCTTTTCTTCCAGAGAAAAAGAACTAGCCACCCTAATTACAGGAAGATTCATCGAATCTATTGTTTTCTTTATGATTACGCCATCATCACATACTTCAAAAAGTTCCTTCCCTCTGCTTAAGCAGGCAAAGGGTAATCTCTCCTCCACTACAATAAGGACCTTTGCCGGAAGAATTTTCCTGATTTCTACTCTCTTAATTTGCGATTTTGAAGCTATTGCCCGGGATATTTCTTTGATATTCACAGCAAAGATAGACCTCTTAAGAGGAACGTTAGCCCACCCCAGGATCTGGTCATTTGACAGCCCACTATTCCCCTGAACAGCAACTTCCTTAACTTCAAAATAAGGGGCAGTGAGAAGGAATCTCCTCATTCCCCATCCTAATACACATAAAATAGCCAAAAATATAAGGATTTTTACCCTTTTCCTTCTTTTTCTCTGAGAAAAGGATAAAACTCTTCTCGCTCTCACTCTCACCCAATTTTTTCTATGATTAGGTTGCCAAGCTTGTTTCGAGTTTGCTTGGTCCTCTTTCGGACTCCTGGCGATGACAGGTAAGGAAGCATCAAGGAACTAGATTACCTCTAGTTCTAACTCCAGGGATATAGCAAATTTATCTTCAACCTTTTTCCTGATTTTTTCTATTAAACTAATCACATCTCGAGCAGTAGCATTTCCCTTGTTAATTATGAAATTAGCGTGTTGGAGGGAGACCTGGGCATTCCCGACCTTCATTCCAAGACAACCTGCTTCTTGAATAAGAAATCCGGCAGGATGAGAGGAGGGATTCTTGAATATACATCCGGCGGTAGAAAAAGAGAGAGGCTGGGTTAGAGTCCTCCTTTCTCTTGCTTGTCTTGAACGCAAGATTATCTCCTCTTTCTTTCCTGGCCACAATTCCAACCTAACCTCGATTATGATCCAATCTTTGTTATGCAAAAAAGTGCTTGTTCGATAACCGAAATCGATATCCTTTTTGGAAAGAACCAAACAATTATCATTCCCATCCAGCACCTTAACCGATAAAACTTTCTCAGATAAGGTCTTTCCAAAAGCACTGACGTTTCTGGCTATCGCTCCCCCTACTGTTCCGGGTATTCCCAGCAAAGATTCCAGACCAGGAAAACTCTTCTTGGCAGCAAAGTCTATTAAAGTAGCCAAGTCCACTCCTGCTCCTACCCTTACCTGGTTTCCATTACTTACTATGGACTTAAAGGACTCGCCTAACTTAATTATTACTCCCCTGAACCCTTTATCCCTCACTAATAACTTGCTTCCGCTACCCATAATAAAAAAAGGAAGATTTCCTTTTCTACAGAAAGATAAAACTTTCTTAAGATCATCTAAATCCTCTGGGATAACAAAGAAATCAGCTAAACCCCCTATCTTTATAGAAGTCAGCTCCTTGGTCGGCTGATTAATGACTACCCTGCCTTTAATCCTTAGCTTATCTTTTTCCTTGCTCTGCATGGCCTCTTTTTCTTCTCCTTCATCAGATAAGATTTTGTAATTCTATTCTAACTTCCCTTGTAAGTCAAGAAAGGCCTCAGGATAATTTCTTCCGTCGCTGTATAGTAGCCTTTTATTATTTCTGCTCAGCTTCTCGTTTCGGGAAAGACGTGAAACTCGTCGCTTCGTTCCTCAAACAGCACGTCTTTGCTTTTCCTCAACTCGAAGCCTCGTTAAGGTTGCTCCTATAAGGCTTCTTCAGAAAATATCCTTCGGCAAACGTGTAACTGAGGAAGGCTTCAGGATAATTTCCCCCCTCACCCCATCCCTCTCCCCCACAGGGGAGAGGATATTTCTCTTTTCGAGCCACTAGCAACGAGCAACGAATCTTGACTTATTGCATAAAAGAAGATAAAATGTTTTTATCAGTCTCAGGAGAGATAAGGAATGAGTTCGTATCGGCTCTATGCTCAATTCATTAAAGGCATATGGAAGCAAAACCCTGCCCTTGTTCTACTTCTGGGAATGTGTCCCACCCTGG
>NJBQ01000055.1 GCA_005223095.1 Candidatus Aerophobetes bacterium Ae_b3a | reverse complement strand
CCTAAGGACACATACTGTGTTAAATGGCTGCTTTCCAGTCCAACCATATCCGGTATTCCTGCACCGGCTGATAGAGCCAAAAGCAGATTAGCATAAACATCGCTGGGTCCCAGTATCTCTTGCTCGATCTTTATCTCCGGATGGTCCTGATGGAAGTCCTCTATAGCAGGGGTCAGAGCGTCTTGCCAAAACTGCCACCACCAGACAGTAAGGGTAGTTTGTTGGGCGAAGACAGACCCCATGCTAACCATTATAAACAAGCTAGCAATAACGAATGTCACAATTAACATTCTTATCTTTCTTCCCATCATTCTCCTCCTTTATTCCTATTTCAGCCAACTTATTTACTTTTCACCTCCTTCCATAATTTGTTGTCGTGCCTTTCATAAAACTCGCAAAGACTCATTAGCTCTTGCTTTCAGTAATTTACCTTTCTCTTTTTCGCACATACGGTCGTTCGTACCTCATTATACATAAAAAAATTCTCAACACATGGATTTGCAGGAATCTCTTATTATCAATTGTGGTTTATAAATAAATTGCTGAACCTGACTGGTGCTGCTACTTTCAATAAGTTGCAGGAGCATTTTTCCTGCTTTTTCCCCCATTTTACCTTTGGGATGAGCAACTGTAGTTAAAGGTATTTCAGAGAGTATGGCTAAATCAGAGTCATCAAATCCTACCAGAGACACATCATGGGGTATCTTTAGTCCCAACTTAGTGATGGCTTTATAGGCTTGAAGAGCAATTTGGTCATTATAGCAGAAAATAGCCGTAGGTGGCTTTTTTATTTTGAAAAGTTCCTTTATGAGAGGAGAAGCAGGGTTTTTATCTTCAGGGAGGACAAAGCTCTTAACTAGCTCCTCAGAATAGTCTACTTTGTATTTTTTTAAGGCTTTTTTATAGCCCTGGAAACGCTTTGTACTGGGTAGATGGTCTGATTTGTAAATAATGCTGATTCTTCCATGTCCTAACTCCAGTAAATATTCGGCAGCAAGATATCCTCCTAATACATCGTCCACACATACATAAGATGGATTGAGTTCATCAAGATAACTATCTATCATTACAAAAGGAATCCCTTTTTCTCTTAACTTGTGAAAATATTTAATATTAGGACTGGGAAGGGCACTTCTTGTAGGCTCGATAATGAGCCCATCAACATTTCTATTAATCATATCTTGCAGGTGAGCAGCTTCTTTTTCTGTATTGTGGTTGGCATTCCCTAAGACTATACTGTAACCTTTTGGATGGATGACATTATCAATTCCGTGAATGATACTGGGAAAGATATAGTTAGATACCACTACACTTATTACCCCTATGATGAAGGTTTTCTTAGAAGTTCTGCTAAGCCGGTCAGCGCAAAAGGTTCCTATTCCTGGTTCTCGGTATAACCATCCCTCATTAACCAGATCTCCCATAGCGTGGCGAACAGTATGCCGACTTATTTTATATATAGTCATCAATTCGCTTTCAGATTGAATCCTCTCATTGGGTTTAATCATACCTTTTTTGCTAGACTCTTTTATGATCTCCTTCAATTGGTGATACTTAGGAAGGGGGCTTTGGGGATCAATTTTCATTATTTCTATTTACTCCTTTCTGCTTATATGCACATACGGTCATCCGTACTACGTTATTTATTATATAACAGATATTATATTTGTCAACCCCCCTCGACCTTTGATACGTAACAATTAAAATGAGACTCTTTCTGGAGGAAGAAGAAATAGGTTTCTAGAGAAAAAATCTTAAGGATCTGGAGGAAAACTAAAAAAGTGCTCTTTGAAATTAACTGATAAACTTCCTGGTAAAGATAAGGAGGTTTAGCGGTGAGAAAACAGATACATAAAAGACTGTCCAAAGATTTTGTGGAAGATGTTATAAGGACATTCTGTGAGGAAAAGATTAGTAGAGAACAAGCTTGTGAGCTTTTGGGGTTATCCAAAGCTCAATTTTATCGGTGGAAAGAAAAATATTCTGCCTTCAATTGAGAATCTGATCGTGATGTCCCAGATATATCCTCCTCCTCGAATGAGGACTTTCTCATCATTTGTATAGAACTGTCTGTAGCCATCAACCTTTTTGGACACAAAACTCCTTATGCCAAAGGTGAGTGTTTGTGAGTCGGATACTTTATCATCCATTTCAAAGGATATATCCATTTTATAGACCTCCGGGTTCCCCCTATGGTAAGGCCACCACACCCTGGGATTGGAGATATTGAGTTGGGTATACAGGGCTGGATCAAAAGTGACCATTTTACGTTCTCCTGGAGAAAGACTTACATCTTGATAGAATTGGATTGATTCAATCTTCCCCTTGAGTGTTCCCTGTATTAAGTTACTCGAGCTGTTAGTAAGTTCAGCGGTTACTGTCAGAGCTGCTCTATCAAACGAAGGTATTTTCAGTTTGCTAATTACATGGGGACACCTCAATGTAACTGGACCTGAAGATTTGATAAATACTTTATTCCATATTCCAGTATTATTGTCAGGAGGCGAAGGGTTCCAGTCTACATAAGTAAAAGTAAGCTCTTTGCTAGAAGGCGTACACACGGTTTGGCAGAATTTCTGAAATTACTCTAACCCATAATCACTTCAATCTCATTGATCGAAGCGGCTTCCTGTGGCGGTATCGGACATTCGATAGATTCTCCATTCAGTCTCGTCGATTTGACACCTTTCTCGATACCGTTTGGATTCTTCACCGTAATCTTGTATGTTGCTCCTCGCCATTTACGCTGAAGCTTGAATTCCCTCCAGTCATCCGGAACACAGGGATCGATCACCATGCCACTAAAGGTCAGCCTGATACCAAGGATCCATTGGGTCGCCGCCGTGTAAAACCAGCCAGCAGCTCCTGTGAGCCAGGGATGTCTTGCCCGGCCAAGAGCCGTGTGATCCCGACCTATAATAAACTGACAATAGGAGTAGGGTTCGGCCTGGCGAATTTCGATGATATCATTTTGATTATAGGGCAGGATCGCATCATAAAACTTCATAGCCCGATTTCCCCTTCCTAGAATACACTCCGAAATCACGGCCCAGGAGTTGGGATGGCTGAAGATGGCTGCATTTTCCTTGACACCCTTGTAAACACGTGTTACATATCCAATATCATCATTGGGTTTTGAATAGGCAGGCCATAAGAGATGAATTCCATACTTGGAATACAAATGTTCATTTACTGCATCCATACACATTTTGCCCCGTTCTTCGGAAACCACACCGGAATAGACGGCCCAGCTCTGGGCATTCAAAAAGAGTTTTCCTTCTTCACTTTGCTCAGTGCCGATCTTTGTGCCCTTGCTCGTAAATCCTCGGAGGTACCATTTGCCGTCCCAAAGCACCTCCTCACACGCCTTTTTGACTTTCTCGGCTATGGCTTTGTATTTTTGGACATCTTCATCATGGCCAAGGTATTCAGCGGCTTCAATAAAGATTTGCAAAGCCCAGTGATGCAGGAAAGAAACCATAGAACTTTCACCGCCGCCTAGGTTCAAGCAATCGTTCCAATCCGCTCTCAATCCTTGACAAATCCCTCTTGGTCCTACATATTTGGCAGAGAAATCCAGAATCTTCTTTAAATGTTCATAAACTGTGCCTTCTCCCTTATCAGCATAGGGCACCACTTCGTCCAAGAAGGCGAGATCACCCGTTTCTTTAACAAATTCACAGATCGTGGGCACCAGCCAGAGCGCATCATCGGCACAGACATCTTCAAGACTATGGATGATATCTTCCGGCTTTGGAGTCGGTACAACAGTGGGAAATTTTCCCTCTGGAACCTTCTTTGGTTTAAGGACTTCAGGATCAAAAAGATGCAGCCCATATCCCATGCTCGTCTGACCATGTAGAAGTTCAAGAATGCGCTGCTTGCATTTCTCGGGATTGGTATGAACAACACTCATGACATCCTGAGATGTATCGCGATACCCGAGGCCTGTGCGTCCACCGACTTCGATAAATGAGGCAAACCGTAACCAGAGCACGCACGTCTCAGACTGGTAGAGCGTCCATGTATTGATCATGGTGTTCATACCCTGATGGGGGGTCTTACACTGGAATATAGAGGTCTTTTTCTGCCAGTATTCCTTGAGCTCTTCAAAGGCCTTATCTACAGCATTCGGATCTGAATATTTTTTGTTTATGGGAATACCTTTTTTTTCTCGCGACCCCACACCCAGCATAAAGATCACCCGAATCTCTTGACCGGGTTTAAGGGTCAAGCGTTTATGTAAAGAACCGCAATGATTCCCACCTAACTCAGAACTATTATGGCATTCACCCTGCTCAACGGCAATGGGGTTCGTTTCAGTTCGGTAGTTTCCAAGAAAAAGGCTGCGTACACAATCGTAGCTGTCTGGATCAAAACTTGAAGCTAAGAAATGATAGGTCCGTGGTTCATAGAAAAAGTCAAACTCGATGATACCATTTTTATAGGAGGAGCCGCTGGCATAAAGGCTCATCTGGAGATTCTGGTTGTCAATCTCAATGTATTGAAATGAGAACTCCACATAAGAGAAAATGCTTATTTTACGGTCCTTGTCGGTTGTATTTTTGACCTTTACATCCCAGAGCTCCACATCATCACTCACCGGAATGAACAATAGTTGCTCTGCCTGAATACCAAGATAGTCACATATAAACCTGGAGTATGAAAGACCATGCCGACATTGATATTTTGCTTTTTTCAGGTCCTTGCCAGCCGGTTGCCATGAAATCGTCCAATATTCCCCTGTTTCGTCATCCCGTAAATAAACATAATGCCCTGGCCTATCCAGAGGCACACCATTAGGACGAAAGCGTGTAATCCTGCTATGCTCAGCCGATTTATAAAACGAGTACCCCCCTGCATTATGCGATATAACAGTACACATATCTTTCACGCCAAGATAGTTTGTCCATGATACTGGCACGTCAGGACGCTCAATGACATATTCTCTGTTTTCATCATCGAAATAACCGTAACGCATATCGTCCTTCTCCTTTATATATGATTTAATCCCGACCAATACAATAGAACCATCCCGTACTTTTTCTGCTGAACGATTGCCTAAATCAAGTCAAAAAATGGGGCATTCATGCTTTAAGAAGAGCTAAATTTTGAGGGAAGGAGAAGATGGAAATTATTGGCTTAGTGGATTCAGCAACATTACCTCTTAGGGTACAGCTATCCAGGCTGGCAGGACTTATGGGGTAGAAAAGGCCATATTTTTCTACCTCTCTGCGTAGCTCTACTGTAACCATCAGATTGCCCCTATCCACCTCTAAGGTCCTGTTCATCCTCTCCAGTGATAAGGCAATTCCTCTAAAGATGGGTATAGCTCCCGCACTTAAGCCTGTTCCACCTTCCCGGCGGTTAGGGGGATTTTCTCCTCAATAGCTCTTCTCACGAATCCATCTGCTCCTTCTAAGAGGTCGAGAGCTCGATTGTAATCCACATTTACCTTTATCATCACTATAGCTATTTTAACACTTCCACCAGTTTTTTTCAAGGCCTTCTCGGCAGCATCGTAATTAATTCCGGTTGCCATCATAATCACTCTTTTCGACCTTTCCACTAATTTTTGACTGGTGGCCCGGAGATCAACCATCATGTTTCCATAAACTTTTCCCAATCTAATCATTGCAGTGGTAGTAAGCATATTAAGAATCATCTTCTCCGCTGTGGCAGCTTTCATCCTGGTAGAGCCCATAATTATCTCGGGTCCCACTGTGGGACAGATAGCCACATCAATATCTATATTTACATGAGAACGCGGATTGCAGATTAAAAAGACAGTCTGTGCCCCTATGCTTTTTGCCTTTTTTAAAGCGCCAAGTACATAGGGAGTTCTCTTACAAGCACTGATACCTACTACTACATCTTTATCTGTCACCCCTTTTCTTTCTATATCTCTGGCCCCCTCTCCAAAGTGCTAATTTCACGTGTCAAGAAAGAGAAGAACCCCAACGACGGTTCTTGGGATACTTCCTTATTTTAGAGCTTCTGCTACCAAATCAATATTTTCCTCCGGAGTAGAAAACATATCCCAGCAAAGGACAATTCCATCAGCATACTTTTGTAAATACCAGATGGATTGTTTTAATTTTGATGGATCTGGCTCGCAAATTCCGCGAACACTGATAGTTTCCACTCCCCCGTAAATGGGAAAGCCCGCCTCTGTTTGTTTCTTGGCAAGCAAAACATCCTTTGCAATAATCTCCTCACTAACACCTCCCTTTTGATAAATCTCATTTACTGAACAAGGAAGACCATAATGAAAGTGATCTTGAAGAAAGCTTAGGACCGATTCTTCCCTCAGGTCTCTATTTATTTCAATGAGGCCTTCAACAATACTTTTGATTTCGTAAGGGATGCCAGCAGGAGCAAATGTCTTTATGTAGAACATAGGCTTAATCCAGTCTGCATATTTAAATAAATAGGAGTAATTTTGACCAGTGATAGAGGCAAAAGAGGGTGTAAAGCAGTCTAATCCGATCTTTAATTCATTCTTGCAAAACATCTCTCTAGCACGCTCAATAACTTCTTTTATAGAATTAAATTTAAAATGGAGATAATCATTAATGATTTGATTCTCTTTAAAAGAAGAAAATAAGGTATTTAGAGCTTTTGATTGTTTGGGGACCTGTGAGGCCTTGATCTTGCTTATCTCTTTTATGAGTTGTCCAAGTTGTACTCGGGCTTTATTTAAATCAATCCCCATATGCTCTGCCTTTCTCAAGCATCCTTGGCAAAAGCAACAAAAAGTTGACAAAAGACCACTGGCTGGTGAGTAGTAGCGTATTCTATCCAGAAAGACCCCGTTATAACCAGAGTTTCTTAATTTCTTTGATAAGCTTTCAAAGTTCTTCTTTAACAGAGATTCAAATTTCCGACTATTTGGGCAGGCAAATAGGAAATGTTCTCCTGTGTCCGTCAACCATTCGGAAATAACCTTGCTTTTATTGTAACCGACCACCTGGAAAGAACTCTGAAAATTAGGAATTTCTGATAATACGGGGTACCAGAAATAAACCTGAGTATTATGAATACGAGCTTTCCTTAAACACTCTTCATACAGTAAGGGATTATCACCCCATCCAATGATGATAATGTCTATGTGAAACTTATGTTCGATATAATCGATAATTCTTGTAAGGGGAGTCTTTTTTACCGAGTCAGGTTTTGTGGGAGGAATAAAGATTTGAATACCCGTCACACACTTTTTGTCTACCAAGTACCTATCCTTTTTTTACTTCGCTACGGGTGGGTTCCTGAGAGAAAAGAATGAAATCCGAAACATCGACGTGGGGACGTTATAGAACTAACTTTTTTTAAACTTCAAAGTCATCTTCTGCACATATTTATAATATTCCTTCTTCTTAAGCTTTTGAGAAGCCTCCTCATCCGAAATTACAATTACTTCTGGATGAAGCTGAAGGATTGAGGAGGTACATTCAGCACAAATAGGGCCTTCTATACATTTTTGCACAGCTTCTGCTTTATTTTTCCCACTGGCTAAGAGAAGGCATTCTCTTGCCTGCATAATAGTTCCTACCCCCATACTTATAGCGAATTTAGGCACTTCATCCTTGTTTTTAAAAATCGTGCATCATCTTCTATCGTCTTATGACTTTTCCTACAATATCATTCTTTTCTGCATCTTTTGGAAAGCATTGTGATTCATAAGGTCCCAGGAATGTTATCCCTTTATCGCTCCCACAGTAAGACCACGGGTTATTTGTTTATTGAAAAGGGCATAGAATAAAAGTACGGGGGCAAGTCCAATCACAAGTGCAGCAAACTGCAGTCCATACTCAATAGCAAGAGGTCCTGAAAACATATAAATACCTACAGGAAGACTTCTTTTGAGAGAAGTAAGAATAAAGGCAAGTAAAAATTCGTTCCAAGCCCCCAGAACTGACAGGATAGTGAGCGTTACAATAATTGGCTTACTTATGGGAAGAATGATTTTTAAGAAAACCTGAAGATAAGAGGCACCATCTATTTTTGCCGAGTCAATTATAGCATCCGGTATTCCTTTTATAAATTCTGTTCCCAGATAAATTGCAAAGGGCAAACCAATTGCTATATAGGGAAGTATTAGGCCAAGATAGGTGTCTTGAAGACCAATTCGAGTTTCAAAAAGAAACAAAGGAATAAGAATTGCGTGTAAAGTAATAAGCAAACCCCCCAGAAATAGATTATAAAGAATTGGAGTAATTTTATACTTTATTTTTAATTTTGCAAAAGCAAAAGAAGTCATCATGCTAAGAATAATTACCCCTCCTGTAGAAAAAAATGTATAAATGAGGCTATTGATAGCATACTCACCCAGATGGCCAAGCTCCCAGGCCCTAACATAATTCTGAAGCGTTGGATTTTTGGGCAAGGCAAGGCCGTGTCTCAGTATTTCAAGCTTTGGCTTAAATGAAGAATAAAAAAGCCAGACTAGAGGAAAAATTGTTAATATGGCAAAGCTTATAAAAACTGTATAAGCTACTATTTTGAAAAGAACATTTTTCCTTTCTTCGCTTAAAAGAAGATCGGACATTCTTAAACCTCCTTGGGACCGGTAAGTCTTCTTTGGATAACCCGCACCAGGATTATAAGAATAATACTCATAATAACAATAACCATGGAAATTGCAGATCCAAAACTGTAATTGAAGTAGGTAAATGCATAACGATACATATAAAGGGTAAGTACCTCTGTATAGTTAGACGGGCCGCCTCCGGTCAAGGCAAATATTAAATCAAAACCTTTAAGACTTCCGGCGATGGCAAAAATAGTCAATATTACTACTACACCAGAAAGGGAAGGAATGATAACTTTTAGAAAGATATGAGCTTCAGATGCGCCGTCGATCATAGCAGCCTCAACAATTGAGGGATTAATCCTCTGGAGATTGGCCAGAAAAACAACCATATAGAATCCCGTATATATCCAGAGAAGAGCAAATGCAACCGGTACCATAGCCCAGGTTTTACTGCTCAGCATACCTATTGTATATTCTGGGTCGTTATAAATAAGTCGCAGAAGATTGGTTATCGCTCCAACCGAAGAAAACATTTTTAGCCAGAGAATACCCACAATAACCATGGAAAGAGTAATGGGAAGGAAAACCATACCCTGGAAAAATCCCCGAAACCGTACAAGTTTTCTATAGAGAATATATGCCAGTACAAATCCAATAGGTATCTGGCCAAAAACAGAAACAACAACAACAATCATAGTATTCTTCAGTGCCATCCAGAATTCCGACTGACTAAACATTTTTGTATACCATTTAAATCCAGTCCATACTGCTTCGTTTGTATAAACGTTATAATCCGTAAGACTCAGGTGAAGAGATCTTATTATTGGATAGCCTATTATTACCAGGTAAATAACTAATGCTGGAGCTACAAAGAGTAGATAGGTAATTACCTTCTTAGACTCTTCGGATCTAAAATTCATTCTCATCTCCCTTATTGAAAAGGCACTGCACGATGTCGGGCAGTGCCTTTTCACAGTACCTTTTTCCCTTTAACGCACGGACGCGACTGCAGCTTCGATTTCCGCAGCCAGTTCTTCTGGTGTTATATCACCCAGTGCCAGTTCCTGAAGACCGGTATTTATCCTTTGAACTCCATCAGCGGGAATTACCGCATCGAGGATGAGAGTTGGGGGATGTAAGGGATAAAAATCAAAAAGTTTCCTGTCCATCGGACCCATTTCAACATCTGAGATATCCAGATTGGTCCAAGAAGGTGGCTTAAGACTTCCTCCTAGAAGTCTTTTCTTGCTAGCTATAGGTCCAACATAGAAAGAAACCAATTTCCAGGCTGCCTCAGCCTTTTCTTGAGAAAGACCTGCTTTCATACCAAGACCTGTTGAAGCAACGAAAGAAGTGGAACCGGAGGGGCCTACCTGTCCTGCAAAGTCAGGAAGTACAGTAAGAGTGATCTTCTCTTGCTCTTCCGGAGTCATAAGACCATCAGCAACAGCCGAGAATGCACTTACACGCCAGTCGCCATCAATATAAAAGACGGCCTTATCTTCTGCAAATACGTTTGGACCATCTCCATACCCAAGCAGGACATTACTTTCTAAAATTAGTCCCGTAGCATACATTTCTTCAACGATACGGAGAGCCCAGACAAACCCTTCATCAGTAAATGAAGCTTCACCCTTAACTGCCTTCATCAGCCATTCATCTCCTGCTGTTCTTCCAACTATAGCACTGAGAAGACAGGACTGCATAACCCAGGTAGGCTTAGCTGGTATTGCGATGGCCTCTAAACCAGCTCCCCTTATGGCAGGGACCATAGCCTTAAGTTCGTTATATGTCTGCGGCATAGCAAGACCAAGCCCATCGAGAAGCCCGGTATTGACATACAGCATATGGGATGCAGTACCTGAGAACATGGGAAGCTCATGAAGTCTACCGAGAAGCTGAGGAGCAACAGCTGCAGGAACGTAGTTATCTATATCGTCACCCAGGAACGGATAGAGGTCTGCTATGAGGCCAGATCTGGTAATTTTACCGGTTCGTTCAGCAGGCCATAGAATCATAACATCAGGTAGCTGTCCAGCAGCAGCCAGTGCGGCAAGTTTCTGGTGATAGGCATCATCATAGAGTGTTTCAACTTCCAGTTTAATATCTGGATTGAGCTGGGCAAAAGTCTGTATTATGTCCAAGTCAACTTCAGCCCCTGGTGCAGTAATATCGAAATAATGTAACCACTTTATGGTAACTGCACCTGCACAGGAAGCAAAAACAACGAGGCTAAATGCTAACACACATAGCAACACGCCTGTTTTTCTAAACATTTTATTTCCTCCCTATTTTTCTTTTTGTAAGCTTTTTTTTTGATTTTAAGCTAACAGCCCCTATTCCCTTTTTCACCTCCTTACTGGCCTTATTTTTAGCTTCTTAAATCAGGTTACCTTTTTTGTCTTTTTCCTTGCTGTACTAAAATCGTCATGGTTACGGCTCTATATTGTGGAATCGTTTCCACTTCTTCGAAAACTTCAGACGATTCACAGCTTAGGTGGCCCCGTGGAGTCTCTAACCACTAGTTCCGTTAAAATCACTGTCTGACTAGGTTTTTTAGTTATACCATTTAGGTTCTCAAAGAGTTTTCTTGCTGCTATTCGTCCCATTTCTCGCTTGGATACCCTTATAGTGGTCAAGGGTGGATGTGCTTGTTTTGCCTGTAGAATATCATCAAAACCTGCTAAGCTTACATCCTCAGGTATTCTTAATCCTTCCTCTCGAATAATCTTAGCAGCAGCCAGAATTACTATATCAGTAGTAGCAAAAATAGCAGTTGGAAAAGGTTGGGTTTTTATCTTTTTTTTCATAACTTTATAAGCATCGTTGAAATCTAAATCTGCTTCCCAGACTATCTTTTCATCGTATTTTAGTCCTGCTTTTTTAAGTGTTTCTTTATACCCCTCAAACCTTTGTATGAAGCTTGGTCTATCTTGCGGTCCTCTCAAAAAACCAATCCTTCGATGACCCAATTCAAGAAGATGATTAACCATCTTACAAGCACCATTAAAGTTATCAATCACTACAGAATTCACATTCCCCTGTTCGATAGCATGATCTACCAGCACCAGAGTTATCTCCCTCTCTTCGAGTTGCAAGATAAATCTTTCACTAACCTTGCTAGCGAAAATAACTCCATCTATCCTTTTTTCTTTAACCATCCTAGGAAGATCCTCTTGGTTCTCGTCAAGAATAGAAAATATAAGATGGTAATTTCTTTCTCTCGTCTCTGCTTCAACGCCCTCAAAAATCCTGGAATAAAAAGGGTTAGAGGTACCACCCTTAACGCTAGCAGGAAGTATAAAACCTATGTTTCCAGTTTTTCTGGTAACTAGCCCTCGAGCTATAGCATTAGGAGTATAGTTAATTTCTTTTGCCGCTTTTGACACTCTTGCTTTTGTTTCTTCCTTAACCGGCCCGCTGCTATTCAAAGCTCTTGAGGCTGTGGAAACGGATACCCTCGCCCGCTTAGCTACATCTCGAATTGTTACTACTATTTTGATTCCACCTTTCAAGTAAAATGCTCACTCGACATAATATTTCACTTTTTGTTTTTATTAAAAGCACTTTAGATACTTCTCACTAATTTTTAAGGAAAAATATGAAAACGTTTCTATAATAAATTTAATAGAAACAAAAATTTTGTCAAGTCCTGCTTAGAGTATTTGATACGTAACAATTAAAGTCGGACAGTGGGAACACTAAAGAAGGATTCTATCTTTGCTGATGATCTACAAGTGGGTAAAGGTGGAAAAATCAAGACCTGACCCCGTTATTTATTTTATTATTATTTAGAGCGATAATTGCTTTGGCTGTAAAATAACCAATAACAGCACCAAAAAAGACATCTGAAGCCCAGTGGGCATTGTCATTAACTCTGGAGAGAGCGGTTAATGTGGCGATGCCATATACTAAGGGCGGGACAAACGCCTTATCCCCATACTCTGAAGCTATTACAGTTGCTATGGCAAAGGCAGAAGATGAATGTCCGGAAGGAAAAGATAGATTAGAAGTAGAAAAACTAGGCCCATCCCATGTATTATATGGGTCTGCGCTGCTGGGTCTATGTCTATGTCCAGTAAACTTCAGGGCTTGCACAAAAAGCCCAGAAATCACAAAACTTTTCAGACTTAACAGAGCACTTCTTTGAGCTTTCTCATCTTCGAACAAGTGACCATAAAGATAGAGCGCGCCTAAACCCGGCAGGGTATATCTGCCATCGCCAAAGGGTTTGGCAAACTCTGAAACTCTGTCACTGACACTACTGCGATTTTCCTGCACCCAATTCTGTATTTCTTGATCCTGGGTGTATAGTCCTGCCGTTATCCCCACTATAAGCGAAGCCTTTATCCAATCTAACCTCTCCCAGCCAGATGGTGAGATGAGAATATTCTTTATATCTGATATATATCCCTCAAAATAGTCTCCATTTAGCTTGAGTTCTTTGCTATAGTTGTATTCGGTCCGGGTTTGCTGATAAGGGGAATTGAATGAAAGCTCAGGTTTAAGTGATTTAGCGAAAGATGTACCAGCAATGGTAACCATTAGTAATAATGCAACCAGCCAACTTCTTAAGATTATCCCGGGCACATTCTTACCTCTCCTCGTAACTACTTAGTAATCACAATCTAAAATCTATATTAATTCAATTATATACGAAACTGCTATCTATTCAAATCGGGGAAGACATACGTGCTGGGTTGGTTATCGAAAATCAAGACCTGATCCGACTGGTTGGTTTTACAAACATAAATAGAGCTATTGAAATTATTGCTAATGTAAAGCCATAGGTAAATGTTGCCCCTGGACCTATCTTATCCCATAAGAGCCCGGCAATATATCCACCTGGGAGGGCTACTAATCCTATGGCCGTATGAAATGTTCCTAATGCGGTTGCTTTTAGATTGCCTGGTGCTAAGTCTACTACCAGGGCTCTTTGAACACCATCAATCATAGCATAGAATATTCCATAGACAATAAAAAATAACAGAAGAGTGTAAATACTTGAAGTAAATATCAAGCCAAGAGAAGTTACAGCAAATACTAAATAGCCTGTTATTAAAACCGGTTTTCTTCCTATCTTGTCTGATAACATCCCGGCAGGTATTATACAAATAGTGTAGACAACATAAAATAGAACATAGAGAAGAATGGCCATATTATCAGTTAACCCTATGTTCTTTGCTCTTAATAAGAGAAAGGCGTATCCGAAATGACCCAAGGCAAATATTGAAGAAATCAAGATGAACAATCTTAAATTGACAGGTAGTTCTTTAAAACTCAACTTAATGGGTGTTTTTTTTGTCTCTCTTTTTGCAGGAGTCCTCTTTTCCTTAATGAACAAAATAACAAATACGGCAATTATTCCGGGTATAAAAGCCAAAAGAAAGATCTTTCTATATCCTAAAATTCCAAGAAGTAAAAAAGCCATAACTGCTCCTAAAACCGAACCAATCCCATCCATAGCCCGGTGTAGTCCATAAGCTTTGCCTCTAACATTTTCCTGACAAGACTCGGCTACCAGTGCATCCCTGGGAGCAGTTCTTAGACCTTTGCCGATTCTTTCTATCACTCTAATAAAAAGAACGGAAGGCCAGACATTGGCGAAAGCAAATAAAGGTTTTGTTATAGATGACAGAGAATAGCCAAAGAAAATAAAAGGTTTTCTTTTCTTAATTTTGTCTGACCAATAACCGGATATGACTTTTAACAAAGAGGCTGTTGTCTCTGCAGCACCTTCAGTTATACCCACTACATAAGCACCAGCCCCTAATACAGTAGTTAAGAATAGGGGAATTAAGGGAAAGACCATCTGGCTTGATAGGTCAGTGAATAGACTAACCAACCCTAATATCAATATATTTCTGGTAATACCTTGAAAAAATCTAATTTGTCTGTGCTTATCCATTTCTCTAATATATTCTTGCTGAAGCGAATATGATGACCTAACTATCCCATCAAAGGCAAGCTAATACTCTGCCAGTTCTTCAGTTCTATCTCCTGCCAAAAAATAAGTTTAGATAAATGTCAGTAGTTGTCAAACACTCCCTTGAGATTGCTTCAGAACTTCGTCTTTGGCAATGACATTAGGATGATTTTGTTTTAAGAAAGACCCAGAGGTCTCAGGCGATT
>NJBQ01000054.1 GCA_005223095.1 Candidatus Aerophobetes bacterium Ae_b3a | reverse complement strand
AAGATACTAAAAAAGGCGCAGGAAGGACTTGTTATTATTGAAAAAAGACACAAACCGACCGCTGTTCTTATGTCCAACGAAGAATATGAACATATCCAAAATATTTTAGAAACTGCTGAGGATTTAGTGCTTGGATTCATCGCTGATGCACGGTATAAAAGCAGCAATAAAAAAGATTATATTGACATTGAAGCACTTTTAAAATAATGAGTGATAAATGTGGAAGATAAAAATTCATCGCCTCGTCATTGAGGAAGATTTAAAAAAAATCAATAAAAAAAACCGCACCATCATTCTCAAAACTATCTACAAAAAACTCACTGTTGCCCCTAAAAAACACGGCTCTCCCCTGCGTAATCCATTAAAAGGATATTGGAAATTAAGAATATCTCACTATCGTGTTATATATAGAATAGAAAAAAGCACGATTAAAGTTTTAGTGCTAAAAGTCGGCATGCGACGCGATGCGGAAGTTTATAAGGGAATGCTGCAACGTATAAAGAAAATATGAAAAGTAAATATAGGAAATCAACAAACTAAAAAGAAGAAATTATCTTTGGATGGGGTGACAGTTGTCCTTTGAAAAGAAGATTCTGGTACTAGGTCAAGAAAAAGGACTGTAAGAGGTAGGGGGAGGCAAGTTACTTTCACCGAAACACTTGATAATAAAGACTTTAAAACAAAATCACCAAAAATATTTTGACAGAACGGGCATTTCAACCGGGAGATAAGTATGGATCCTCTGAAACTGAGGATAAAACCAAATCCTAACTTTGAACGACTGGAGAAGGTTCTCAGGCGGGAGGGTACCCCTGATCGGGTTCCATTCTATGAACTCTTCTCAAACATCGAATCGGAAGTACTGCGTGCTATCGGCAAAACCCATAAATTGAACAGAACAAACCGGGCTAATAAAGAAGATCACGACTGGGAGCTGAGCCAGCACATTAATTATATGTTCTGTCTGGGGTATGATTACGTGAAGGTTGGCGCCAGCAATTTTCACTTCCCCCAGAAAGAACATCCCAGTACCAGTACTTCGGAGGGGGAAAGGTCCTATTTGAGGGCAGCTACGTGTACCATTTCTAATCGGACAGATTTTGACGCCTATCCCTGGCCGAATATGTCAAGTATTGACTACTCACCCCTGGAGCATGTGGTCAAGTTTCTTCCCCAGGGAATGAAGGTTATCGCAAGTGGCCCCGGGGGCATCCTTGAGAATGTGATGTGGCTTCTCGGTTACGAAAAAACAAGCTACTGCCTGTACGATGATAAGGACCTGCTTCAGAATATGTTTGAGGCAGTTGCCACTCGGGTGATTGAGTATTTCGATACGCTGGCCACCTTTGATGTAGTGGGAACCCTAGTACTGGGAGAGGATATGGGTTTCAAAACTCAGACTCTCCTTTCTCCTGAAGTGTACAGGGAATACTTGTTTCCCTGGCATGCGAAACTGGTCAAGGTCGTGCACACACATGGTAAGCCAATTATTCTCCATTCATGCGGTAATCTTAGGGAGATTATGGATGACATTATCGACTGTGGCTGGGATGCCAAACATTCCTTTGAGGATGAGATAGAACCAGTATGGGAAGCTAAGCAGAGGTACGGAGATCGCATAGCTTTGCTGGGTGGATTTGATATGAACAAGCTGTGCTTGATGTCCAAAGGAGAAGTTCGTCAGCATACTCGTTTTTTGATCGACAAATGTAGCCCTGGTGGTGGCTGGGCTCTGGGAACAGGGAATTCTGTTCCTAATTATGTTCCAATTAATAATTTTCTGGCAATGCTGGAAGAAGGAAATTTGACAGGGAAATATTGAATTATTAAGGAAGAAGAAAGAATCCCACCGTAAAGGAGTTCTGCAACGCTGTTTTCCTTCTACCAATTGTCTGTATTATAACTACAATTATAATAATACTCAGTGGTAAGGACGCTGTTGTTTATGAAGGGCCATAGCATGGAATAAGCTGCTGTGGCTTTCTTTGTCCTCCCAGGAAACTTCTTCTTATGGCACGATGCTATGCCAGAAGCCTGGGAAGGTAATGTGTAAGGAGGACTTGTAGACATCTACGAGTACACCGATGAAAAAGACTCCGGCACTTTACGCAGAAACATGAAGGACCCCACTGCCTGGATCTTGCACGTATCTGGCCAACCTTCTCTTTTCCAGACAAAGCAAACAAAAAGAAGATTCAAACCATACTATGCATTTGGAGAAGAGGAAAAATACTATATGTATCATAATATAGAAGAATAAGAGAGATAAAAAGTTGAGGTCAAGCTGGGGAAATGTCTGGCCAGAACATTGGCTTACCTCCATTATCGGAACATAAATCAGGATTTTGCTTAGCTATTTTAATATATTCGTCCGCAATAATAGCTCTCCGGCGAGGGCGTACCGAAGCACCAACTTTTTGAGAGAATATAGTAAAAAGAATAGAGATTCCGATCCATAATATTCCGCTACGACAGCGGGTCAGAGCACGCTAATCCCAATCTAAGAACTTGTTAATCTGGTTTTGGATAATGCGGCCACATAGAGCCTTGAACTACCGACCACCTGCTCCCGAGGCTATTATTCCGTTGACTTCAACTTAACAGGTGGTATATTAATGGGGAAAGGTCAGGGGGACTTTACTGAGGAGGAAATAAAATGAAGGGCAGAATAGTAATTGATCGTGACAGGATAATAGGAAAAATCAATGCAAACATCTACGGACATTTACTTGAACACATGAGTAGATGCATTTACGGGGGGATATACGAAGAAAATTCAAAATTCTCGGACAAGATGGGCCTGAGGAAAGATGTGCTCGATGTTCTCAGGCGAATAAAGCCCTCCATTATTCGGTGGCCGGGGGGGAATTTTGCTTCTGCTTATCAGTGGGAAGATGGAATTGGCACAAAAGAGAAAAGAGTCATACGATACGATCCTGTGTGGCAAGTAGAAGAGAATAATCAATTCGGGACACAAGAGTTTATGAGCTTATGCCAGAGATTAGATGCAGAACCCTATATTTGTGTAAATTTAGGTAATGGCAGCATGAGAGAAGCCATCAATTGGGTAGAATACTGTAACTATGATGGAAACAGCTACTATGCCCGGCTACGAAGAAGCCATGGTCATACTGAACCTTACATGGTGAAGTACTGGGGATTAGGAAATGAAATCTGGAGCCCTGCACAAATAGGCCATAAGTCTGCTTCTGACTATGCCAAAAGGGCCAGAGAGTTTGCCAAGGCAATGAAACGGGTAGATCCAGGTATTAAGCTAGTAGCAGTAGGAGAGAATGACCCAGAATGGGACTACGAAGTCGTACGAGTCTTAGGTGAGCATATAGACTATATTTCCATTCACGCCTATTTTTCTCCCCTTTGTGCGGAATATGATAAAGCAATGGCTATATCCGAGGTAGTCGAAGATAGAACAAAAGTCTTGAAGGGAGTTATCGATGCGGGAACGGATTCCTCCTATAATCACATAAAAATATCCTGGGATGAGTGGAACCTGCTGGGTTGGATCTGTCACGAGAAACACCTAGAAAATGACAATAATAGCTCTTATAATCTGCAGAATGCGCTAGTCACGGCTTCCATACTCAATGTTTTCCAGAGACTGTGCTCAGTGGTGACCATGGCCTGCTATTCACCTGTCGTAAATATTAGAGGAGCATTTTTTGTTCATCCTAAGGGTGTTGTTCTCAGACCGCAGTATCATGTTTTCGATCTTTACGCTAACCACAGTGGTGGGATAGCGTTAGATCCTTTGGTGGAATCGGCCAGTTACGAATGTGCGTTGATCTCTGAGTTAGGAACATTCAAATACCTTCCTCTTCCTGAGACGGTCAGGGTAAAGTATTTGGATGTTTCGGTTACCTACGATAGAAAGAAGCTATTTGTGGCAGTGGTCAATAAACACAAGCAAGAGAATATGACATGCCAAATCGAGCTGGAAAAATTCGGTTCTGACTATAGTCGCGCTACAGTCTATGAGATAAATCACCGCAACTTAGATGCATACAATGATATTGACTGTCCTGAAGAAATTCACATTGAGAGAAAAGAACTTTCTAATCTAAAGAGAAGCTTCACTTATGACTTTCCTGCGCATTCAATAACCGGGATAGAGGTCCAAACCCGATGAAGGAAGAAGGCGATTAATGATATCAAATTCTTTGTCAAGGCAGGATATCACTATTAATGACGGGGACAATGTCTGGCCGGAATATTTGCTCACCTCTCTTGATAATCGCAAGCTTTTGTGGCAGTTTTTTTATTGATATTCAGGCTTTTTGCTATTTGCCCATAGGTCATACCCAATAGACGCAGTTGGGTTGCTTTTTGGGATAATTTCTGACGGAATTAACAGACTCAACGCGAGCCCTTGACAAGTGGAGCTTTTTTTTGTACACTTTCTAAGTGTTAAATTATGGTATACAAATAAGTGTGTAAATTCCTGCCTGCTTGAAGGAGATGTTGTTCTTTTTTTTGAACCTTCTCTTATTGCTGTATCTACTAATCTCTGGATAACACCTTTATGGTTGTGTTTAGAAAGAGTATCTTCTGTCATTTTTTTTAGAGCTCTTTGGTTTTCTTCTAAATCGCCCTTTACCTTTGGCTTTAGATTTAGCTTTATCCATAAGATATACTCGATCAAGGAAATCATATAAGGTCCCAACTCCTGGAGTAGCATCAGGGGTAAATCCGCTGATGATGGCTAAAGAGGGGAAGCTCCTTAGAGGAGCTACCCACTGATCAATAGAGGTTATGCCTGAGAGAACCATAGCTAAGAAAGAGCGAAGCGTATTATTTGAAGCTCTGACGGGCATTGCTCTATTTGAATAGCGAAATGCTGAACAGGCAGGGGAAAAGAATTTCCGAGAGAACTCTATGAAAGAGAGGGGGTGAAAAATAGATAGGTCGATCTAAAGTATCCATAAAGGAAAAAAGGAGAAAAAGTTGAAAATATTAACTTTGGGACTGTTAATTGGAGCAATATGTCTTTTAGGAGGAGCTTCGGCTCTTGCTTACAATGAAGCACCTATGCTTCGGGTTAAAGTAGCAGCGGGGGAGCTTCCCTCAGTAGAGGAAAGACTCCCGGACGAGCCTACTGTGGTGAAAGTCGTAGAGGAGATTGGCCAGTATGGAGGGACACTGAATGTCTTCGCAATGGACCAGACTCCCTGGAATGATATGACAGAAGGGCCAGAGCGAGCCGGATACTTAGCTGTTTTTACTGAAGATGCAAACATCGTTGGTCATCTGGCTAAAGCGCTTGAGCTCTCAGAGGATCAAAAGAGTCTAACCATTTACCTTAGGGAAGGCACAAAGTGGTCGGATGGACATCCCTTTACCGTAGAGGATATAGTGTTTATGTTTGAGGCTTTGCACTGGAATGACAACGTAGAAACATGGAATGATATGCCAGAGGTAACGAGGCTAAAGATAATTGATGATTATACAGTACGTTTGGAAGCGGATGAACCTTCTCCACTAATGCTTCCGAAGATGGTCACATTCATCGGAAGCCATTGGTTTATGTTTCATCCCAAGCATTACCTGGAAAAGTGGCACATAGACTATAATCCCAATGCGAATGAATTGGCTGAAGAGGAGGGCTTCGACAGTTGGTGGGAATGTTTTCACTATCATTACTGGTGGGCGACACTACAAGACCTGAACTTACCAACCCTACAAGCCTGGATAATGAAGGAATCCACGGCTACTTACAAGGTTTTTGAGCGAAATCCCTATTACTGGGCAGTGGATCCAGCTGGAAACCAACTCCCCTATATTGACAGAATAGTTTCTCATATAGTTAGTCCAGAGGTGTACCAAATGAAAGTGATTAGTGGGGAGGCCGATGTTGCTTTTTGTGGTACAAGTGTATCGAACTATTCTCTGTATAAGGAGAATGAAGAAAGCGGAGGCTACCGGGTCATAAGCATACCGGGCGGCGGCGGAGCTGACGTAGGTTTTGGCGTTAACCAAAATCACTCAGATCCCGCTATCCGTAAAATCTATCAGGATGTCAGATTCAGAAGAGCATTATCCCTGGCCATTAACCGAGAGGAGATTAATGAGGTTTCCTTCTTCGGTATGGCTGTCCCTCGACAGGCAACGGTTCTTCCTTCTGCCAGCTACTATAAAGAGGAGTGGGGAGAAGCTTATGCTCAGTACGATCCAGATAAAGCTAACAGTCTTCTTGATGAAGTGGGCTTAACCGAGCGGGATAGAGACGGTTTTCGTATAGGACCGGATGGCAAGGCGTTGTCGCTGATTATTGACGTTATTGCACAGTGGGCAGAAGAAAATATGTCTAGTCTGGAGCTGGTAACAGAGTACTGGGGAGATATAGGAGTTAAGGTGGTAGTTAAACCTGAGGAGGCGGGTCTGTGGGAGGAGCGAAGAGACGATCCGGACCATAGTATATTCGGCGCGCCATTGGAGGACGCTGAGGAAGTAACAAATTACACCGAGAGGGCTGACGCGTGGGATCCTGGCGACAGTGCAGACATGGCTTGGAGCCCGCTTTGGTCTGTATGGTTTCAGGCAAAACGAGAAATTGCTGCAGGAAGAAAGACCCTACAAGATTTCGCGGGAGGTAAACTTCCTGGCGAAGAGCCACCTGCTGAGATAAAGGAGCTTGGGGAATGGATAGAGCAAAGGAATAGGGTTGAAATAGGCTCTGAGGAGTATACTGAGCTTTCCCAAAAAATATTTGATTTTCATGCAGAGGAAGTTTTCATGATCGGTACCGTGGGAATGGCTCCTACGCTTTACATAGCTAAAAACAACCTAGGAAATGTCCCCGAGGTCTATGATATCGGGTATTATGATATTGCTTTAAGTAGCTACGGAAGGCAACTCTTCTGGAAGCAGTAAGGTGAATTAGATTAGTTTAGAGAGTGACATAGATTGGGTAGCTTCTAGCAATAGGAGCTACCCAATTTTTTCTAAAAGCAGACTGGGGTCTTTTAAAGGATTAGGGGGTAGTACAAGAAAGGAATATTAACGGGAATACCTCTTCTCATCTCTTTTATAGAAAAGATGGGAATTGAAGAAGACCTGGAAGATGTATTCGATTACCAAGGATACATCTACTTAACCAGTGATATTCTCCTCTCAGCGATAACTGAAATAACAGTAGGGGTAGACAGGCCCTACCACTTAAACGCCATCAGGGATGATGCGGCCCTGACGAAAACTCTGGGTCTAGATTAACTTCCTCAAGGAGTCTAACCTTAGAAGACAGCTCACCCAGGCATCCAATAAAGAAGTAGCCAAAAAAAGGAGCAGCAAATAAGGTGCTAATTGACAGGAGTAAAGGAGCATTCAGAATCAATAATCTTCCTTCCTATATATGGGCTGTTTGTCCCATATCTACAGGAAAAGCGACTCCCGTAATAGAGACAGCGTCATCCGAGGCCAAAAACAACACTGCCCTAGCGATTTCCTCAGGTTTGGCCAACCGGCCAGAAGGCAAACTGTCAGCGAAAGCCTTTAACTGCTCTTTAGTGCGAGATTTTCTTATCAAAGGTGTGTCCGTTGGTCCAGGGCAAATACAGTTCACCCGGATATTATTTCTAAGATAATCGTTGGCCATAGCCTTAGTTAAGAGCGTAACTCCCCCTTTGGAGGCAGCGTAGGCAGCTATTCCGGAAGCAGTAGCATGCCAACCTACCGAGGAGGAGCTATTTACTATAACTCCCCCGCCTTGCCCCTTCATCACTGGAATCACAGCTTTACTACATAAAAAAACTCCTTTTAAATTAACTTTTATGATTTTATCCCATGTGCCTTGAGAAATACTAACCACATCACCACGTGCATAAACTCCAGCGTTGTTAAAGAGAATATCTATCTTTTTATAGGTATTCAGTGCTATATCCACCATTTTTTCCACATCCTTAAACTCGCTCACATCGGTGCGGATAAACAAAGCTTCTCCTTCTTTCTTCTTAATTTCTCTAGCTGTTCTCTCTCCTTCTTTCTTATCCAGATCAGCAATTATTACTTTAGCACCTTCACCGGCAAAGAGAAAAGCTGTAGCTTGACCAATGCCTTTGGCTCCTCCGGTGATTATAGCAACCTTGTCCTTCAATCTCATAGCCTTGCTTCTCCTCAAATTATTTTTCTTGGGGAGGATAAACGAAAACATCCCCTGCTTCCAGAACTACAGGCTTTACTACCGGGCCCTCGTCTGAAGTTCGATTATTCAAGATAGAAACAAATTTGTCTATATCTTGGTGTCCCTTCGGATATAGATAATGGCTGCAGAGAGCATATTCTACTCCCAGCCAGAGCGCAGCTAGTGCTCCCTCATCTCCGTTCATCTCACTGGCATAGTGATCGAGAATTCCATGTTTTTCCAAATAATCCTTTTCTACCTCAGAGCAGGAAATGAGGCCGATATTAGGCCTATATAGTTCACCAACCAGTTTTAAATCACTATAAATAGCGGTGTCTCCAGAGTGATAAATACGTACTCCCGCATCAGCATAGACTATAAAGCCCATGGGAAATCCGCAAAGAAAGTTTCCCTCGGCATCAAGACGCATGGAGGCATGTCTGCTCATGATTGAGCGTACCCGGATACCTTCCACCAGGAGCTGCACTCCCCAAGTTAGAGTTCTCATTTGAGCCGCATCAACTCCTTGTTTTAACAGAAATTGCTTCACCTCACCTCCACAGACTACGGGGCAGTCAAACTTTTTGGCGATCTCAGCTGTATCTCCTAGATGGTCAAAGGCAAGATGGGTAACCAAGACTAAGTCAACTCTTTTAAGATGGGAAACCTTTACCGGACTTGCCGGATTATCTTCTAAACAGGGATCAATGAGCAATACCTTCCCCTGGCTGTTCGTAATCTCATAAGCGGCCAGACCTAAGAACTTGATTCTAGTGGCCATCTTTTTCTCCTTTCTCAATGCTTCCGCTTGATTCGCAGAATTCTATGGAACTATAAATGCTCTGGTATCTTATGAAGAGGAGTAGCTCCTTTCTTGGTAACGACGACTGTTCCTCCCAGAAATGTCCCACCTGATCCTCTCTTTCTTATGGCTGGATGAATAACTAGCACCATCCCAGGTTGAATCACTTCTCTCTCTTCCATCCTTATGGATGGTTTTTCTGGCAAATCTAGACCAATCCCATGACCGAAATCATGCTGGATGTGTTTTTTGTAACCCTTAGACGCTAGAGTATGGTAAGCAGCTTCAGCTACTTGTGAGACAGGATTATCAGGCTTTGCTGCGCTCAATGCAGCCTGGTAAGCTGACCTTACAGCTTGATAAATTTCTCTTTGTTCAGGAGAAGGCCCTTCTACAGCAAAGGTACGTGCTACTTGAGTCCAGTATCCCTGATAGCGCAAGGCAAATTCAACAATTACCACATCACCTTTTTTTACTTTCTTAAACTGGGGCGGACCTATTACCTCTTCGGCTGCTTTAAGAGTTATAGCTGCCAGGAATTCATCTCCTCCTTTTTCTCTGGCAATCTTTTCTATCATGGCTATTAACTCATACTCAGTTTTACCGGGGACAAGCTCTCTTGCCATATTTTCAAGGGCAAGATCGGCAAGGAGAGCCGAGTTTTTCAAGATATTAATTTCTTCCTTGCTTTTAACAAAACGCGCTTTTTCAAAGAGAGTGAAGGCAGACAAGAATTCAACTTGAGGGAAATCTTTCTTTATAGTTGTTAATAGAGAGTAGGGCATTTCATCTACTGTAGCATCCCCAGCCACAAAGCCTACTTTTCTGCTGCTAAAGCCTTTTTTTCGTAGAATCTGGGTGCAGCAGGAAGCAAATTTAGACAGAGTACTAGCTATTCTAATATCATCAATCCAGGATGCCTGCTTTGCCCTTTCTAAATCAAAGGGTAAACGGATTAATAAAGAGAGTTCGCCTTCCTGGGGTATAATGACCATGGCCATATTGGCCATGTATCCCGGCCAATATCCAGAGATATAGGTCACCTGTCCTCGTTTCCAGGAATAAACTATAAGGGCATCTAAGTCTTTCTTTCTCATTAGCTGGCGGACAAAGACGAGACGCTGGCAGTATTCTTTTTCAGTTATAGGCATTATCTTTTCCTTGTCTATCCTTCCAATAGTCGCCTTGGATTTTCTTTGGTCATCAACTCTATTTCTTTTTCATCAATCCCCACTTTCTTAAGGTTAGCAACAAACGTCTGTAAGCCTTTTACGGGCAGAGGATAATCAGCTCTTCCAAAATCGGTAGTTAGTAAGGTGGAGGAGGCACCGATTTCTTTAATGTCTCTGGCTATCTGTTCTAGGGGGACGTTCCCGCTCAGAGGGAAAGTAGAGGCGTAGCAGCGCTCAAAATATACTCCATTCCCACTTAGATGGTACTGTTCATCTAGGGACAGATTGACCAGGGGAAGTTCCGGGTGGGTGATAACTATTTTCCTTAATCCCTGTTTTTTAGCAGTTTTCACCAAAATCTTAATTTCATCACCTGAGAGGTGGCCTGTTCCTAAAATAGCTTTATAGTCACTCACTAAAGCTAAAATCTCCTTTAGGAGAGGCGCTAGATTGCTTTGCTCATCCAATATGCTTATTCCTCCTTGCCTTCTTTCTCCTCTTAGATGATTGGCAGCGGAAATCGTGGGCATAAATATTTCTGTGGTCCCTAACCGTAGTGCTGTTTCTACAGCGGAAACATTTAAGCCTCCTACTGATTCATTCAGAGTCAAGGCTCCGTAAATCTTAATATTAGGGACTATCTTCTCTGCTATCTGAGCTCTGTCACAGGTGAAGGCATAGTGTGACTTTAGAAGTATGCCGGCCATTCTAGCTTCAGCAGCCTGTCTGGCTGCCTCTATATCATCAATACAACGAGCTATCAGATCCGGAGCGCTATGGATGTGAAGGTCATACATTCCAGCAAGTTCGATCTCATTCATTCTTTTTCACCTTTTAAGCAGCCTATCTTTCTCTAGCATAATTGCTTTGTTATCCTGAGCCGAATCATAAGATTTTAAGGCTATTTCAAGGGTTTTGATATTATCTCTGGCATCTGTTTGAAAAGGTTTATTTTCCAGGATTCCCTCAACAAAGTGCTCATGCAATCTAAAATGAGTTTTCAGCATGGTTTCCCCTTTCCAGTCATATTCTGGAAGGCTTATCTTTCCATCTCCTCTTACGATTTGAATTCTGCCTTGTCGCTCCAGAATAATGGATCCTTTGTTTCCCTCAATTAGCATCTGCTCACTTTCTTGCTCATTGTTCCGATATCTCGAGCACCAGTTGATGTCGATAATACCATACATCCTGCCAAAATCAAGAATTATTAAGGCAAGATCTTCTCCGGCAATCTGAGAACTTATTTTTCCTGTGCGGGCATACACAGAATTAGCATCTCCAAATAGAAATCGAAAAACGTCTATAAAATGTATTCCTAGCTCATAGATTATTAAACGCTCCATATCCTTAAGGTAGGATTGGGGATCCTCAAGAAGAAGAGGAGGGTTTTCACCTTTGGGAATAGTTGACCAGCTATGTGAAGTGATTCGAGCGTACTTTACCTCACCAATTTCACCCGAATTCAATATCTTCTTTATTATCTGAAACCAGATGAACCATCTCCAATTCTCGCAGATCATAAACCTAACCCCCTTGTCCTGGCATACTTCAATCATCTCTTGTGCTTCCCTTAGTGTAGGGGCAAATGGCTTCTGACAGAGAATATGCTTTCCGGCCTGAGCAGCCTCAAAGACTAATTCTTTATGGGAATAGGGGCGTGTAGCTATGTCTACTATATCACAATCCACCTCCTCCAGGAGTTTCTTAAAGTCTTTAAATGTCCTTTTAATGCCAAATTCACTACTTCGCTGCTTAAGATTCTCTTCATGACGGTCACATAAAGCTACTACTTCCACTCGGGGTATGTTTTTCCAACTTGAAAGATGCCTCTCTGAAACAGGCCCGCAGCCTACTAAAGCTATGCGCAGTCTATTCAACATTTATTCTCCTTATAGAAGCAGTCTCAATTCTTTTCTAGCTTCTCGATTATTCTGGCCAGGCTATCCTTTTGACCCACATTTCCCGGAAAAACCACATAGGGAACCAGAGGGAACCTGCTCTCATCTCCCGGAATCCATACCGGTATCCCTGGCTCGAGTTGACCTTTGATTAGCGCTTTCCTTATACCCAAAGCTCTAGTGGCTATATCGCTGGCCGTAATTCCCCCTTTGGCGATTACAAAAGAAGGTTTAATTTGAACACGTTTGAGAACTTCCACTAAAGCATTTGAAAACATCCGTCCTATCTTCAATTTCTCCTTGTCGCTGCCAGGACGAATCTCTTTTCGGCTTGTATAGACTAAAACATGCTTTCCTGAGTTAAAAGTCTGTTCCGCCTTGGCTAGTGCAGACCCTATTTCCTCTTCTCGACTTTTTTGATCAAATAGGTTTTTCACCTTCAATTCAATCCCCTTCACTCTCTCAAGTTTTAGAGCCTCATTAAGCTGATCAGTGCTCATTCTTATGTAAGATCCAACCGCTATTATCCCATTGCCATTCCTGGTATCTTTATTCTGATAAATTTGCTCAGGGCTAAGAAGGGGAATGTCTTCAATTGCTCCTCGTACCTTCACAAAGGAGGCAGCAGTGCGAAAGATAAATCTTTTGCCTTTTTCTTCTGCTTTTAATAGGCCCAGGACAAATACCTCTATATCTCTATAGGTTAGAGAGTTGACGATTACTTTTTTTTCACCTTTAAGATCTTCTAAGATTTTCTCCACCCTTAAGGGACCTTTAAGACGAAGATCATTTAGAGTCACCGATATTACATTCTTGGCCTTGTGCTTTCCTTGCGTTTTTTCTTCTATCCACTCTGAGAGATTAGAATGTTGATAACCAAAGACCTGATCTTTAGCAAATTCTGTCTTATGGACAGGAATAAGCCATTTTCCTTCCTCAACCCAGTGAATATCATTAGCGGTAAACCTTCCTCCTTCCATAAAAAAGGGAATCACTATTTCTGCATCAAATTTAATAACTAGATTATCCTCTAGAGACTTGCGCAGAGCATTAACTTCGCCTGGGTAATGGCCTCGCAGAGTAGAGTCGCTCCTGCTAATCACCTCAATATCGAGCCTGAGCTCTTTCATGACCGCGGCTAGATTCTCTCCAATTTCTCGATTGATTTCTTCTGCCTGAGCCAAAGGAAAACTTCGAGAATTGGTCAGTAGATAGACGGTAGTAGAATTATCACTCAAAGCTGATCTTAGTTCTTCCTTTGACCAGCCGGTAAAGATGGGGACATCATGGACAGTTTGAACGCCAGTAGGATCATCATCAATAACCACTACTTTTCTTTTCATTGCTTTGACTATGGCCTTAATTTCCTCAAATAGATCCGTCTTCCAGGGAGAGGGGAAAGATTCAAATAAATCCTCTTTTCTCACTTTTGAGAGATTCATTATTCCTTACTTTCTAAACTTAGTTGAAGGGTATCAGGTCTATGAGAGCGTTTCCTCTATAGCCTTTCGAATGTCGTCTTTGCCGGGAATACACCTTTTCTCTTCAGCGGCATCAAAGGCTATGGGTAGGTCCATAGCAGTTACTCTTTTTACAGGAGCATCTAAGTAATCGAAGCACTCCTCCATTAGAACCATTCCTATCTCAGAAGCCACACCACAGCTCTTATGAGCTTCTTGCAGGATAACGGCACGACCGGTTTTCTTTACAGAATTTATTATGGTCTGGCGATCCAGAGGTGCATAACTCATCAGATCAATAACTTCTATGTCTATCTCTTCCTTTTCCATCTCTTTTGCCACCTCCAGAGCTTGCTGAAGGAGTACCTGGCTAGCTAGCACAGTAATATCAGACCCTTCTTTTTTTAGTGAAGCTTTACCCAACGGCACAATATAGTCTTCTTGGGGAACTTTTCCTTTCAAAGAATAAAGGTTTTTATGTTCTATGAAAATCACCGGATTATTATCACGAATAGATGCTTTGAGAAGACCTTTGGCATCATAAGGAGTGGAAGGAAGTACCACTTTTAGCCCCGGAATATGCACAAACCATGCTTCTAGAGACTGAGAGTGCTGTGCTCCCGCTCCTTTTAAGCCTCCACTTCCCTGCTGGGTTCTAATCACCAGAGGAATCTTATGCTCACCACCTGTTATATATCTGATTTTAGCTGCTGCGTTAACAATCTCATCCATAGCCAGAGTTATGAAGTCAATAAACATAATTTCAACAACAGGACGCAATCCAGTAATTGCAGAACCTATTGCACAGCCTACTATGGTATTTTCTGAGATGGGAGTATTCCTTATTCGTTCATCACCAAATTCTTCCCATAAACCTTTGGTCAGGCCAAAAGCGCCTCCATGCTTCCCTATATCCTCTCCCATCAGAAAGACCCTATCATCCCGCAGTATTTCCTCTCGCAGGGCTTCTTTAATTGCCTCAAGATAGGTTATTTCTCGCATTACGTCACCTTTTCAGAACTTGGGCTATATAGATAACCCATTACTTCTTCTCCACTGGGCTCAGGAGCCCCAGTGGCAAACCTTAAAGCTTCATCCATTTTTTGCTTGACTTGTCTATGGATAATCTCGATTTCTTTGATGGAACATATTTTCATCTTAATCAGTCTGGACTCAAATCTTTTAATGGGGTCCTTTTTTTTCCACTTATTCTCTTCTTCTTTTGAGCGATAGACTCTAGGATCACCTACGTAATGCCCTTCCCATCGGTAGGTCCTGCATTCAATCAAAGAAGGTCCCTCTCCTCTTCTTGCTTTCTCGACCGCTTTACAGACTGCTCGGTACACGGCAAAAACGTCATTACCATCTATAGAAACTCCCGGCATAGAATAGGAAGACGCTCTCTCAGCAATGCTGGTGCAAGAAGTAGAAGAGTCAAGGGGAGTAGAAACTGCATAGAGGTTATTCTCACATAAGAATATCACCGGTAATTTCCAGATAGAGGCCAAATTAAGAGACTCATGGAAGGCACCTGTGTTAGAGGCTCCCTCACCAAAGAAGCAGAGAGTAACTCTCCTTGTTTTTTTCATTTTTGCCGTTAAGCCAGCCCCTACCGCTAATGGCAGATTAGCTCCCACAATAGCTGTAGACCAAAGGTTTCCCACCTCTACCGCCGTTGCATTCATAGAGCCAGCTCTTCCTCGATTATAACCTGCGCTCTTACCCAATATTTCAGCCAGCAATCTATCCATACGAGCTCCTTTGGCAAGGTTATGCCCGTG
>NJBQ01000053.1 GCA_005223095.1 Candidatus Aerophobetes bacterium Ae_b3a | reverse complement strand
CCCCTGAAAAGCGAAAGTCGCTGGTAAACCTGAGGCAATCATAACCGAGTCTATACCAGCACTCAATATAATTTGCCAGAACTAGCTCTTGCGATTTCCTATCCTTTGCTAGACAAGGCTCTATCCACTTTCGATTCCATTTTCTGGTAAAGTACCTGATAACCTCTGCATCAATATGAAGTTCAACGAAATGGACCCTTGAGGGAATTTTCTTTCTGAAGATGACTTTTCTAAATTCCTCTTTATCTGGTCTTGGATGTTTCATGAAAAGCTCCTCCTCGCTTACATCTGTCCACTGGAGCCACAAACCCTTATTCTCTCTTTTACCACTTTCTTAATTTCTTCTTTTACCGGAAGGAGCACCTCCAGAGTATAAGGATTCTTATCTCGCTTGCTTAACTCCTCTTTCAGGCTATTCATATAGGTACAGTGAATAATGGTGCCAATGTTAACCTTGTTTATCCCCAAAGAGATGGCTTTTTTAATGTCTTCATCAGGGATGCCCGTTCCTCCGTGCAAAACAAGAGAAATTTTAATCGCTTCATTCACCTCGGCCAGACGTTCAAAGTTCAATTCTGGATTGGTATCATAAAATCCATGGGCCGTTCCAATACCTATAGCTAAAGAATCTACCTTCGTTTCCTTGACAAACTGAATAGCCTCCTCAACATTAACTAAGAAATCCTCTCCTTTATACTCACCCTCTATGCTTTTTCCTTTGATTCTTCCCAGCTCTCCTTCCACACAGACACCCTTTGGATGAGCAAACTCAACCACTTTTCTGGCTAAAGCAATATTCTCTTCCAGCTTTAAAGCTGAGCCATCAATCATTACTGAAGGATAGCCTTTTTCAACACATTCAGCACATAGCTCAAAGCTGGCGGAGTGGTCCAGGTGATGTATCAGGGGAACTCTGACCAACTGCATACTTACCTTATTGATGGCTGCCAAATAATCAACCCCTATCGCCTCAGCTACCAAAGGATTAGAGGAGATTATTACTGGTGATCTCTCTTCCTCTGCCGCCTCGATTATAGCCAATAGATCCCAGATATCTGAATAATTGAAAGCAGGAATAGCGTATCTACCTTCATCTGCCTTTTTCAATAATTCTTTCAGATTTATCATTTATTTTCCTTTGCTATATTCCAGGTAACCACATTACCCCTTTGAGTTTTTTCAAAGAAAGTCCTTCTCTTACTCCATTTTCTTACTCTATCTAACAATTCTTTCACCTCATCTTCTGATTCACAGGAGATGCTTACAAAAAATCCCCCTAGAGTTTTCCATAATTGAAGACATATACGACACCGAAATTAAATAATAAACTCAATATTCATCTTCCAGAGTAGTTTTTTCTTTAATTCTTTCAAATTTCACCTGGCCAATGCCGGGGATCTCTGTAAGCTCGGATAGATTATGAAAAGGACCGTTCTTCGCCCTATACTCAATAATCCTTTGGGCAAGAACAGGACCAATGCCAGGAAGATAGGTCAACTGTTCTAAAGAGGCACGATTTATATTGAGCCTTTCCCCGGGAATCCATATCTCCTCTTTGTCTTCTAGAGATGAACCTAGATTCATCCCCCTCAAATCTGCCTGAGGAAGAGCTCCTCCTGCCTCTCTGATTCCCTCAATTACCAGGCTCCCTTTGGGAATATCGTACCAACCAGGCTCCTTTACCGCGCCCTCTATCTTTACTTCTATTGATTCTTTGGATACGAGCACTTTGGGAAGGCGGGGAATTCCTCCCGTAAGTTTTACTCCCAGCCCTACCAGAAATACTGCTACTACAAAGAGAAGCACTGTTTGCTCTTCTCTGGTAAGATTCCACATCCCCTTTCCCCCTCACCCTGTCCTTCTCCCCAAGGGGAGAAGGTACTTTCCTCTCCTATCTTACTCGCTACTTACCTTTCTTGAACTTGTTTTTAATTACTTTTTATTAATTACTGACCACAAAATTAACAATTTTCTCAGGGACAAAGATTATTTTCTTAATCTGTTTACTTCTTAGATGTTTTGCCACCCCTGCCAGGGTTTTTGCCTCTTTTACTACCTCTTGCTGGGAAGCTTCCTTGCTCAATTCTAAAATCCCCCTCAATCTACCGTTTATCTGGATAGCTATCTTGGCTATTTCTGATTCAACCAAAGAGGGAGTATGTTCTGGCCATTTCTCTTTAAAAATACTATCTGAATGCCCTGTGGTCTCCCAGAGCTCTTCTGCAAAATGAGGAGCAAAGGGAGCTAGCAATACAAGGAAGGTCTCTATTGATTTTCTGTCTATTCCTTTGCTCAAGGTTTCAGGTTCGTTTAGCCAATTGATAAACTCCATAAAGCTGCTAATAGCAGTATTAAATTTAAAGAGCTTCATCCGATTACTTACATCTCGAATAAGAGTGTGCCGTTTTCTCAGAATATCTTCTCTCTCTGGAGCATATCTTCCCTTCAACTTTAGAATGATATCCCAGGTTTTCTTTAAAAACCGATAGGTTCCCTCAATTCCCCGATCAGTCCATTCGCAGTTCATCTCTGGAGGTCCGATAAAAAGTTCATATAAACGGACACTGTCAGTCCCATATCTTTTCACTAAATCGTCTGGGGTAACAACATTTCCCTTCGACTTAGACATTTTCTCCACTTTTCCTGTTATCTTACTCTTTTTACAAACCATTCCCTGGTTAAAGAGCTGCTTGAACGGCTCCTCAAAGTCTATATAGCCCAAATCATATAAGACTTTAGTGAAAAAGCGGGCATAGAGCAAATGAAGAATAGCATGTTCCACTCCTCCTACATACATATCAACAGGAAGCCAGTGTTTAAGCTTTTCCTTATCAAAAGCAGCTTCTTCAAGATGAGGATTGAGGTAACGAAGAAAATACCAGGAAGAACCAGCCCAGGTAGGCATAGTATCTGTGTCTCTCCTTGCCTTTGAACCACAGCGAGGACAGATAGTATTAACAAACTCAGCTATACTGGCTAGAGGGGACTCTCCTGTACCTGTAGGTCTATATTCTTCTACCTCAGGAAGACAGACAGGAAGATCCTCCTCTGGCACAGGAACTTCACCGCATCTGAAACAGTAAATAATAGGAATAGGCTCACCCCAATACCTCTGGCGGGAAAATACCCAATCCCTTAATTTATAATTAACCGATTTTTTGCCCTCTCCCTTTTTAGCTAACCATCCTGTAATTCTCTTGCGGGCTATTGCTGAATCCAGACCATTGAATGAGCCAGAGTTTATCAGTTTTCCCTCTCCAATATATGCCTCTATTAAGGAACCATCCTTTGCTCTTTTACTCTGCTGGTTGTAAATAACTTCTCTAATGGATAAAGAAAACTCTTTAGCAAACTCAAAATCTCTTTCATCATGGGCAGGAACAGCCATAATAGCACCTGTGCCATAAGTCAAAAGAACATAATCGGCTACCCAGATGGGAATTTCTTCCCCATTAATCGGATTGACCGCATAGGCGCCAGTAAATACCCCCGTCTTTGCCTTAACCGTGGCGGTTCTCATCCGTTCAGGAGTCTTTTGAGCTTGCTCCACATATTCTTGCACTTCCTTTTTGTGTTCCGGTAAGGTGATTTTAGAGACAAGCTCATGTTCAGGAGCTAATACCATATAAGTAGCACCAGCCAGGGTATCAGGACGAGTAGTAAAGATGGGAACCTCATAATCCCTCTTCTCGAGTTTTGAATGGGCTTTAAAGATAACCTCACATCCCTGGCTGTAGCCGATCCAGTTGGCTTGCATAATCTTCACTTTCTCTGGCCAGTTTAGCTTATCCAGGTCCTTAAGAAGACGATTAGCATAGGTGGTTATCTTCAACATCCATTGCATAAGTTTCTTACGGGTAACCTCTGAACCGCAGCGCTCACACTTCCCATTAATCACTTCTTCATTAGCCAGACCAGTCTTACAACTAGGGCACCAGTTAATGGGCATAAGTTTTCTATAAGCAAGATTATTTTTATACATCTCAAGAAAAATCCATTGAGTCCATTTATAATATTGAGGAGCACTGGTATCTATCTCTCTGGACCAGTCATACATAGCCCCTATTTCCTTTAGTTGCCTTTTCATATTCTCAATATTCTTGCCGGTATTAACCTTTGGATGAATACCCTTTTTTATGGCATCATTTTCTGCCGGGAGACCAAAAGAATCCCATCCCATAGGGTGAAGAACATTATAGCCCTCTAATTCTTTATAGCGAGACCATACATCTGAAAGAACATACCCCCGCCAATGACCAACATGCAGTCCTGACCCAGAAGGATAGGGAAACATATCCACACAGTAATACTCTGGTTTATCGGTCTGGAAAGAGGTTTTATGGTCTCCTCGCTCTTCCCAGATACGCCGCCATTTATTTTCTATTTTTTGAGGTTGATAAGGAATAGACATAGAGGTACCTCTCAGTTCGATAAATTAGAAGTAATAAATCCCTTGTAATGTAATAAAAACAGCGAGCAAAGTCAAACTCCGCCGTGTCTAGTGAATCGTATTTCCTAGCCTTCAAATGTAGTACCTTACTGGGAAATATTCAGTGGAATGCGTTCCTTACTGTCATTGCGAGGAGTCCTGAATCTCTTCAGGACGACGCGGCAATCTAGGGATTGAGGAAGGTATGTGGAAATAGTTGGTTATAGTGAGATTATTAAGGGAGCCGACGATAGGAATTGAACCTACAACCTGCTGATTACGAATCAGCTGCTCTACCTTTGAGCTACGTCGGCCTGGTGCCGAGGGGCAGAATCGATTGACCCCCCTTTTCTGTCAACGCTCTACTGGTCTTAAAATAACGTTATAAGCTGCTTTAAATCGGATTTTGGGGCATTCCCATAAGCCATCATCAAGTATCACTTTTCCCAGTAATAACTCGTTATTTCATTAGCAGATTGTTAGCAGACTTTTGTGATCATTTATATCGACGCCCAATGCCCCGCTAGCACTTCCCATTTTACATCAGGGCGAGCGAATGTCAATGGACGTGTGAGAGCGTATCTATTGTGAGCGAAGGAAAGCACCTCTGCAGTTTTTTAACAATAACTATGCCACCATCAAGAATCACCAAGCAATTCCTCTACTTCCACCTCAACCCTCTCTTCATCTACAAACTCCAAAAGATTCTCCTCATTCCTCTTTAGTGCGTACGAAAGACAAAATAAATGCGTAGATTGATATGGAAACCAGCGGCAGATGTAGTACGCCGTTCCACCACATACCACCTGGAAACATGAAAAAGTTGACCCATATATTGTAGAAGGCAATTATTAACCCTACAAGAGCGGTAACTCTAAGCACAGGAATGTTCACCCTCGGGTGATATATAGTGAGGACAGCAAGGTAGAGGGGTGTCATCATACAGAAAGCCAGGCCTGCCATGTTGCTCACAATAGAAACTGGATTAAAGTCAGCCGCAAATGTGGTACCATTCGCCGGGTACCAGAAAGCCAGGAGTGCCACAGGGATTACCCAGTATCTCCATAAGGGACGCCGTTGTGGCCTAAAGTCATTTTTGACAGCGACTGTCTCCCAGATCCAGAAGACAGCAACGGCCAAGAACATAGTGAGATTGATAGTGAGAATACCCAGACCCCACTTCTCTGTGATGGCAATGTTTTGAAGAAATGCAAAAAGGATGTAAGTGAGAGCCACATACCCGGCAAAAATACGCTTTACTCTATTCCTAAAAAGAACTATCAAAATGAGCAATATTATAGGCATAATCTTGAATACCGGGTAGACTATACTTAAGGAGTAGACGATACCTTTACTGAGTATTTCGCCAGTGATTATTCCTATGTCTGCTACATCCGCCGTCTTTGAGGTATAGAAAGGAATGAACTGAATAACAATAAATATAAGAAAAAACCACCATTTCCTGGTAATCCGTTCTAGTTTGGCCTGAACTGTCTGAGCTTTCACTCCATTCATTGATTTTCTCCTTTTGCGGATCAAATATCCTGCAACTGCACCACAACCGGAATATGATCACTCATCTCTCCTATGTCCACCAATTCTGAAATGTCCTAATCTGAGCAGCAGAATCAGTCCCACTTCTTTCTTTGAACAGTATATTATAGTCTTGGTTTCTCTTAAACGGTGGGTCAAGATAGATTAGGTCAACACTCTCCTCAGGTATGTGTTCTCGAAGTATTTCCATGTTATCGCCGTAGTAGAGGGTGTTTTTTATATTTTTACCCCACACACTTCATCCACTAGCTCTCTCTTGCAGTCGCATCGAATAGTTCAACTCAACCTATCCTTGATTAACTCTAATTCTTCTTTCATAAAGCACTGTTTTTCTGGTTCGCCTTTGCCAGTAATAATACTCCTACAGTATACTCTACTCCCATCAGCAGTTACTCTTTCTACATACCATTCGCTTTTTCCTTCTTTATTCTTGACCTTGTCTCCTCTCTTGAAGATCATAGTTTATCCTCCCTTCCCAGGTCACTCATTTACTTAAAGAGAGCCTATTTTGTCTTGATGACAGAGATAAGAGCGAGATTACTTAGCGCATTGCCAGCGAACAGAAGAAGCAAAATCGTGTGATCTTAATAATAACACCAATTTAGCAGATAGTGTTTTCTTCTTAAGCAGGTCTTTGCCCACCCCCCACAATCGTGCGGGATGCGACTTCAATCCCTTCAAGTACCACCATCCCCACCAGGCCTCAGTCTCCTCTCGAATCCTTCCACTATGGGCAAAAGTATTATGCACTTATCCATCAACTCTGACCAGTTACTTATTTCAGAGTTAATTAGCGAAAGTAATGTTCCATGTTGCCCCAATCCATTATTATCATTAATCTCTCTTACCTTTTCGATAATTCTGATGAAGTCTTTATAGACTCCATTCTTTGACATGTTGTCAGCCCGGGAAAGCAGGCCTTGAATCTGTTCCACAATTATTGATATTTGTTCGTAGTCAGTCATTGGTTCTCTGTACCTTCAGGGTCCGGATATTAGATTCATTTTCCCGGCCGCAATTACAGAGGGTATAGGAGCTATCTGCCTAGGGGCTCGTCCATGAACGGGATATGACAATTTTCCCTGATGTGTTCGTGACGCCACTATCATCTTGTGGGTCATAAGAACCCAATACATCAGAAATTCTTTTTCTTAGGCTCCCCAATTTCTTATCCATGTATTTCTCAGATAATTGGCTTAGGAATTCAACCATAACGTCAAAGAATTCTTTTCGGATCGCACAGCAATCCCAGTCCATTCCGCTAAAACGGCTAGAAATCCTTCCAAGAGTAAGATGTGTTACTTCATCATTTACACGTTCTTGTACTTTCTTAATCCACAGGGACTTTTCTTGGTTCGTTGACCAGCTAGTCTCTACGTCATATGCTCTAATATAGCCATTTTTCATATTGGAAGGATAAAAAAGGAATTCCAGCAAGTTCCTAGCATGCAAAAGGCACGCGTCAACAGCCATATTCTCGAAAATCTTCTCCTTGTTATGTTTCCTATACTCGACTAATCTTTCCACAGAAAAGTCCAACATTGTAGCTTCATAATAGAAGTGTTCTCTCAGGACTTCCTTTTTTTCATTCACAGTTAATGGTCGACATAGCTTGACTTTCTTGCCTTTAGACATCCTCCATATCCCCTCGTCACTATTCCAACTTCCCCAAACGTCCTCAGCCCGTCCTTCGCAATAATAATCATCCACCCACGCCTCTACCTGCTTTATTCGCTCGCCTGGGTGGGTTAGTTCAAAAATCTCCTCCTAATTATCTGCTTCACTCTTCCTATTATCTTAGGGCTATTTGTCTAATTTTTATTCTGATTTTACGCCGAATTTCGCCCTTCTTTTTCGACCTTTTCTCTAACTGATTCAATCTCTTTGCGTAGTTCTGGCCGGTCCTTCTCTCTCCACCTTTCAAGTTCTTCTTTGCGGACCCGTCTTTGGAGAATTGCGGGACTGATTATACTCTTGTCTTTCTTAATATAGAATCTTACGTCAACGAGGACATCTTCTATATCATTCATTAACCTGGTGCCGAATGTCTTTATTTCTGACAGATGATTCTTGAATTGACTTTTGGCCTTTTCCAGCATTTGACCTTTCTGCATGTTATTAAGGTCGACAGGAGGGACCTTAAGGTTTTCTATGTTTTCGCGAAACTCCGCTGTTGCTGTTCTTAGGCTACGATTATATTTGTTGAGATTAAGTGCAAGGCCTAGCAACTTGTTCTTTACATCTATCCGACCTACATTGTGGATCCTGTTCTCACTTATGTTTAACTCGTGGGGGAGAAGAATCAGAATGCCCCCGTCTTCCTCCAACCCCTTTTTGATTGCGAATTGATTGCCGCTAAGGCTCGATATAAGGGAATTTAATTTCAACTCAAAGTAAACTAGAGTATTATACCATTTGCCTTTTTTAAGGATAAGCTACTCAATATAGAACGCAACAATAGTAATGATAACTCCAATTATAATACCGGTGAGCATTTCTCGAATTCCTTATTCTACACCCTCTTCACAACCCTCACTACCCTGCCAATTATCTTAGAATCACCTTCCTTTTTCCAAAACATAGGCGGATAATTCGGATTATCAGAAGTTAGACAAATATGGTCTTCCTCGAAATGTACTCTTTTTAATGTTTTTCGATGGTCGTTAACTGTGGCAGCAATCTGACCGTTTTCAACTTTGGTGCCAGGTGAGATAAGGACTCTATCCCCTTTGGACATCGTAGGCTCCATAGAATCACCATCCACGTCCAGAGCAAAGGCGTGAGGGTCTTTTATCTCCTCTGGACCATATTCCTAATCGTCAGCCCAGCCGGTAGGATATTGCATATCTGTATAGTCAATAAGTTTGCCGGCAGAGATTGAGTTGAGAACAGGGACTAGACGGAAGGCATGCTTTGTGTCGGATACATCAAGACCTAACGCTGCGGTCTTCTTTCGGGCCTCATCGTTGTTTGAATCCAATGCGTTCTTCATCTGCAATATCTCACAGTTCGGTGAAATCACATATAAATACCTCTGAAAGCTTTTTCAGCAAGTAGGTGGGTGGAGGAGGAACTTTGGCGTTCTCAATACGGTTATAGTAAGACTGGGTTGTGCCGGACGCATTGGCTACTTCCAATTGAGTCAAACCCAGTTTGAGGCGTACCTCTTTGAGTTTTATCGGGAAGTTATTCATATTGTCAGCCATACGGTATTCATATGTTGGTTGCCTCTCATATACCAAAATATTAATACAAGTCAAGGGAATGTTCATAATCTAGGAGATAAAGGACTTGATAATTATCATTGATAATTGCTTTTGTAGTAAAAGCAGTACTTGTGGTCAATAGCGAAAAGACGGTGGGACAGTAAAGATTAACACCTATGATAAATGTATATGATGTATGTATATTAAACAGGAGGATGAGAATATGAAGAGGCTACAAACCAGAATTACTTCATACAGACGGATAAAAGGAATAGCATACGAGTCGAAAACAAAGGCAGAATCCTTTTGAACGGCAACTAGCGCTTATGAGAAAAGGATATACAGTATTGAGATTCACAGGTAGTCAGATTTTTCGAGACGTAACTAGCTGTGTTAATAAGATTGTAGGGTTATTATGAGGCGTGAGTTGAGAAAGAAACTGAAAGATATTATCCTTAGTTGTTTATCTTGGTATTCGCTGCAGTCCGATGACCAGTTTGGCCGTCTCCAGCTTTATGACTATGGCTTTAATATCTTCTCTCAAAACAACAGAGGGGTATTTGACCCATATCACCTTATATTCCTGGGAGCCTACGAGTCCGTTGTATTCAGAATCGTTCATATCTATTTGCAGAGGATGAATCGCTGCTTCGATGGTCTGCAAGAAGTACTTGTCTTTTTCATAGTCTATTTCAATCGGAGAAGAAGATTGGTTATAGAGCCAAATAACGAGGACGTTCGAAAGTTTAGGATCAAAAGATGCGTAGGAGTGGATAGAGGGATCTGTGACGTCAACTCCATCTCTTTTGCGACGCTCAATATACCATTCTCCTTCATTGCCAACAAGCGTGAACGCGATTTCAGGAGGATAGCCGCCGAGTATCTGTTCGCCATAGAATTGAGAGACCTTTTGAGGTTCTTTGTGTTGTTCGGACAGGGCAGAGACGTACTGATCGAGTTCCCTTTTCTCTTGTTGTTTTTTAGATATATCACGTATACCCAGAGTCAGGATGCTGGCGATGATGAGAGCCATGAATATGGGAACGATTATTTGTATTTGTCCTTCTCTCTTCCTAAGAAAATTAGGGATGTTCATTGCTCTCTTCTCTGTCTTGTTTCAGGGTATTATAGCAGGGAATGCGAGACTATCAAGTTGAACTGTCTCAGGGAAAACAGGCAATGCAGTAAACGCAATTTAGAATGAACAAACGACAAAAAGGCAACACCTTTCAGGACTGGACAAAAAATGGCTGGAGAAGAGAGGGTATTCTGTGCACAACCAGAAGACAGCTGCTCGAGCTATCAAGGTAGGTGGGCAAGTAAAGTGGATTTCTGAACGCAACGATATTTTGGGATGTATTGATATTATTTCGGTAAAAGGAAACTCAAAGCCTCTTTTCATACAATGCACGCTGCACACAGGAGTTAAGAAAAGACTGAAGGAGCTGGCCCAGTGTGAATGGCCTTTTGAATATGTATCGATTCAGCTGTGGCAGAAGAGGGATAGAGAAATCAACATTAAGGAATCCAACGGTAGAGAGCTTGTTGATTGCGGGAGAATTGTGAGGGGCGAGTTATACAGAAAAGTCAAAACGAGGGGGCAGAAATTTGGCATACGAGGAGGCCTGGCAGGAGATTAAGGAATGGGCAAGAACAACAAAATCATTGTTCACCACACACCACAGAATAAACGATTAGTTGACTGGATTATGGGTAACATAATCGCGTTTGAGGGCAAGATCTGCTATCTCTTTGGATCTTCCAATAGCCTTCCAGTGCTGCTTTCCATCAAGGTTATAGATTACATACCAAATTTTGCCACGCTTACATATGGTGGCCATTTTTTAGTAATCTGTTAGCAAGCACAATTTAGTAACCTGAATTTCTCTTAAATAAAGCTACGTCGGCCTGGTGCCGAGGGGCAGAATCGAACTGCCGACACCTGGATTTTCAGTCCAGTGCTCTACCTTCTGAGCTACCTCGGCTTTAGATAGCGAATGGATTTGGCGGGGCCGACGAGACTCGAACTCGCGACCTCCTGATCGACAGTCAGGCATTCTAACCAACTGAACTACGGCCCCGCAAACTTCTGGTGGGCGGAACAGGGCTTGAACCCGTGACCTCTGCCGCGTGAAGGCAGCGCTCTGCCAACTGAGCTATCCGCCCGGTGGGCCCAGGAGGACTCGAACCTCCGACCTACGGATTATGAGTCCGCTGCTCTACCGACTGAGCTATGGGCCCCTGCCCTGAAAAATTAAGTCTGGCAGGGTAGATTACTTAATAGAACTCCCTTACTAGCATTCGTCTGGCTTGCTTTACCTATTTTTTCTTTCCCTGCAGGACAGCAGCTATCCCAAGGGCAATAGCAAACAAGAAACAAGCTTCGGCAAACTTCACATAAGAAACTGGTATAATATTGAACATAATGGCTCCCCCAGCGCCTTTAGCTAATCGCAATACAACCCCCATTACCAGACTTATCCCACCAACTGCTCCCAAAAAATAACCTAATGCTTTTAACACTGCTCGGCACATTCTATGCTTCCTTTTATTAAGAAATATTGAATACTCTTAAAGTATAGCAAATTTTCAAAGAATGTAAATAGCATGATTGGCTAATGTTGAAATTGACAGACGTGTCAAGCCATTAGCGGAAAAGGAGGATCTTACTTTTTGGCTGAAACTCTGAGGAAATCTCTTGTCCCGGCTAGAAGAATTGTGGAAAGGTTAATAAAGTGAGATATATATCTTTTTCGCTCTAGAGCGACCATAATAATAGGCTAACCATTCAAAGGAAGGAAACATCACCGTCCAAAGTACCAAGAACACATCAATTAATCTATCCACCATCAGTATCTGCAGGAAATACTTACGGCCTCTGGATAAGCTATTAGAATCATCCGGGTAAACAGCCTTAGACAATAGGGCATCCAGCATACTTTTTCTCCACCAGCTTGGCATCAGTTTCTTGAATACGTATTCGGGTACAGGAGCCTCAAGCAACTGCCTTACATAATAGAGGGTATAATACATAATAATACTAAGTCTGTTTTCCTTTGCTTTTTGTAATAAAGACTGCCAATTTAGCTCGTCTTTCTTTAACTTGATCACCTCGTCGATATCACAGAGTCGAATAAGTCTTTGAAAACAATGTCGAAGAGTTAAGTGTAAAAGTAGATCTTCAGGAGTCATAACTAACATATTAACGTCCTTTATCTTCACCGGACGTGCCCTTTTTATCACTTCCTCGGTATCAGTTTTTATCACTTCCTTAAGCCTTATAGAAGAGGTAATGTCCTGATGGACATCGATGACGGCACTACCGAGTCCCTTTCCTCCACTCGCACCCCGTTTGGCAAAACACAGTTCCGCCGAGTATTCCTTCGTTATAAATTCGGACTGAGGCGATGTAAATTCTAATTCAAGAAGGGTTTTCGCTACCCGAGACAAGTCCTTTTTCTGAACCAATAGGTCAATATCTGCCGTGACTCTTAAGGCAATGTTCTTATGAATTGTTTGCGCTAGAGTTATCTAAATGTAATACCTTATGGATCGTAGACTTACGCAGGTCAGCATCAACCAAAAGAACCTTGCCTTCTTTTTGAGCCAGAGCCACCGCTAAATTAAGGGCAGTAGTTGACTTACCTTCCAGGGGAATGGCAGTGGTTATTACTAGAAATTTAGGTGGGTTATCTAAATCAGCCAATTGAATATTAGTTCTTAGGGTTCGATAGGCCTCAGCAGAGGCTGATTTTGGAAATTTGCTTACCACCGGCTGAATCTCTGAATCAGAAGCCTTTCCTTCAATAGTCTATTCAAAGCGGGGAACAATACCCAGAACCGGCCAGGAAAGGCACTTTTCTATATCTCCAATGGTACGAATAGAAGTATCCATATATTCTAAAAAGAAGGCCAGACCACCTCCCAAGAAAATCCCAACCAGAAGTCCCAAGGCAGCATTCTGCTTTTTGTTAGGTCTTATAGGAAATGTCGGAGTCCTAGCGTAATCCATAATACGCACGTTATTCAGTTGACTGGCCTGCCATAATTGACTTTGTGGCTCTTTATCATCTGTAGTACCTGAATCTATGCCTGGGGATTCTGAACCACCTCTAAGCCTACTCAACTCTTCCAGGGGAGTCAGGATTTGCTTTTCTATCAGTTCACTTGCTGTTTCTAATCCAATGGCGAACGTCCTCTCATTTTCTTGCATCAAAACCAGAGCGCTAGCATTGGTTGCTACTTTGCACAGCTCAGGGTCACCAGCTTCTACGGCAATATTAAAAATACTAGTATCTTGAATTGTACTGACACTCATATTGAACGGTATCTGTTCTGACTTAGGGTAAAGGGATTTTACCTCTTCTCTTATCTTATCCATCATGTCTGCACCGGTCAGCCAGACTTTATAATTTTCCGATAGTTGATGTGGTAGGGTAGGTCCTGAGAATAAGGTAGGCCCTGTGAGGCTAAAAGCTGTCCTGTGCCAGAATAAGGATAAAGATAAGCGGGAGGGCTAATAAGAACTCTGCTTGATGCCCTATAGACGGGCGATTGTCGAGAGGTAAAGACTACCGTGCCTGCAAAAACAACAATTACCGCTAGAAGAACGATCCATTTATGTCGCCATAAAATCTGCCAATACCGATAAAGTTCAAAGCTCTCTTCTTTCTCAGGCATATCTTCGTCTTGTTTTTCTTAACTTAAGGAGAAGGAAACAAAACTGAATTTTGCCTCTCTTCCCCTCCCAGAGCTTTTCTAATACTTGACTTTAGCTCTTCAGGAGAAAATGGTTTATTAAGATAATCAGCCGCTTTTTTCCTCATAGACTCGACCGCACTAGTTACTGAACCATATCCAGTATAAATAATGACCGGGAGCTGTGGCTTTATCTTTTTAATATTTTCTAAAACCTCAATTCCATCCATGCAGGGCATTCTAAGATCAACCAAGGCCAGATCAAATGTTTCCTCTTCTACTGCTTTTATAGCTTCAGGGCCATTTCCTACTCCCTTTACTATATAGCTTTCCCTACTCAGAACATCCGAGAAAACCTTTCTTACGTTAGCCTCATCATCCACCAAGAGGATTCTTTTTCGCCTCTTTTCCATTGACTAGCCTCTGTTTCTTTTTCTACTCAAACCAGCAATTTCTGTGCCATTTTCCAGAGCGAACACATTAAGGCCAGTCAATCTCCCCCCCTTTTGAACCCCAAAGGGAACACATAGCTAGAAGCGAAAAGCTAAAAAGCAAAAGAGGAAAGGACAGAACCAGGGCAGATAAGTTGGTAGTCCATTAACAAAAAGAACGAATAATGGCTTAAGAACAAAATATGTTCAATTCTATTGCCCAGCGACGTATCTTGAACAGAGAAAATCTAGCCAGCATCCATCCTACATTAGGAAATCCGTATTGTGTAATACAGAGAATATAACCATTCCAATTATATCCTCAAGGTTTGATTTGTTAAGAACTGGATTCTCTTGTCTCTGATAGACAATCGGGCTTGACAAAAGCCTCTTTTCTATATATATAGGGAAAGATTCAATTCAACCTTATTATTGTTGCCTCTAACTTTCACTGGAGGAAGTGAGATTCATATCAAATGGAAATGGGCTCTCTAAAACAGGCTTTCAGAGAAAAAACCGCACAGACCTTAAGGCAAAAACAAATTGGAAGAATGAAATTGGGTCAACTCTTTTCTCTGCCTGAGTCCGAGTTTCGAAAATTAATCAAAGATCTGGAGAACACCTCTCTTTTTAAGGAATTAATAGATAAATGGAAAGTTATATGTTATCGAAAATTTAGAGGAGTTGGGATTCCTTCTTCTATTGAATTTAGAGAAGAGGGCATGTTCTCCTCAGATAATTTTGATCTGGAAGAATTGCTCCACCAGAATCCCAAGACTGTCCCTCTTCTGCAGAAGATTGGCCAATCAATAGGAAAAAACCGTTTCAATGAACTTTTATATGGTAATTCAAACATTAGTGAAATCGAGCACCAGTGCCAACTAACTCCTGAAGAAAGCAGAATCTTCAAAGATTTCCTGAATAGATTTGAATTAGAAAAGTTAACCAGTGGCGCTTTGGCTTCTTCTTATAACGAAAGTAGCCCTTCCCCAACAGCCAGAGATTTTAAAATAGCCTCTATTAAGAGAGAAGGGGATAAGCTGATAATCTATCCCCATACAAAAGAAGATTACCTAATCAAAGGCAAGTACTCTATTGACTACAGGCGGTACGAAGAACTCTACCAAAAGAAAAATCTTGCTGCTAAAGAACTTAACCGGATCTCC
>NJBQ01000052.1 GCA_005223095.1 Candidatus Aerophobetes bacterium Ae_b3a | reverse complement strand
TACGAGATACGAGCAACTAGATACGAGATACGAATTTGGTGCCGGGAGGGGGATTTGAACCCCCAAGGACTAATGTCCACATGGCCCTCAACCATGCGCGTCTACCACTTCCGCCATCCCGGCAGAAACTACTTTTACTCTCCTTTTGAGAGACGCTCTATATCTTCTTCCTCTCCAATTACCAACAGTATATCTCCCTCTTCAATAACATCCTCAGAATAAGGAAGATAGTTTATTGTCTCTATTCGCTTATTTTGTCCCTCTCCGGAAACCTTCTTTATTTCCAGAATATTCACCTTGTATTTTTCTCGAATTTTAAGCCCGCCTATCCTTTTATTCCAAAAGACTCTGGGAGATTTGATTTCAGCGGCACTGTATTTATCAGATATAGGTAGATAATCTAGAACATTAGAAACTAAGAGATTTTGGGCTAGCCTTTTTCCCATTTCCATTTCTGGTAGAACTACTTTATCTGCTCCTACCAGGTTTAATATGCGCTCTTGAATCTGAGAGACAGACTGTGTGGCTCGAGTAATAACCGTGGGCACTCCCAGTCGCTTCAGCAAAGCGGTAGTTAAGATGGAAGCTTCAAAGTCCCCTATGCTTACTATGGCTACATCTACTTTGTCTATTCCCTGGGTCTTCAACGCTTCCTCATCTGTGGAATCCAATTTCACGGCCAGAGTTGCTACTTCGGCAAAAGTATCCACCAGTTTTTCGTCCTTGTCTACGGCAATTACTTCTGCGCCTCTTTCTGCCAGACTCTGAGCCACTGTCCCTCCAAATTTTCCTAATCCTATAACAGCAAATCTACGCATTTTTTTCCTTTACCCCATTAGATGCCTGCTATCTAACGGGGTTTATCCAACCATTATTCTTTCCTCAGGATACTGATAGAGTTCCTTCATTTTCCCTCTTCCCATAGCTAGAGCTAAAGTTAAGGGTCCAATTCTCCCTACCAGTACACTGAGCATAATAACAACTCGTCCTGCTGTTGTCAACTGAGAGGTGAGCCCTCTGGATAATCCTACTGTTCCAAAGGCAGAGAGTTCTTCAAAGAAGATGTCTATAAAAGGAGCACTTTCTGTGAGACTAAGCACTAGGGTAGAAGAGGCAGTCCATCCCAGAGCAAGAATAGCTACACATAAAGCCTGATAGACTACTAAAGGGGGAATGGTACGATGAAAAACCTCAACCCGATTTTTTCCCTGGGTCATAGACCTGATGGTGAGAAATAGAGTAGCGAAAGTACTTGTTTTAATCCCTCCCCCTGTAGAACCAGGTGAAGCTCCTATAAACATAAAGATAATAAGAAGAAAGGCAGAGAAGATACCTACACTACCTATATTCAATGTATTGAACCCAGCTGTTCTTGCTGTTACTGATTGAAAATAAGCGGTCAATAATTTTTCTTTCCAGGAAAAGCCACTTAATACACCATTCTTCTCTGCCAGGAAAATGAGAGCTGTTCCTCCTATAATCAAGACAGAGGAAACCACTAAGACTAATTTACTCTGCAAAGATAAGGACTCCTTTTTATGCGTGAAATATCCATACGCCCAGCGTAGAAGATTAACTATGACTATAAATCCCAGCCCTCCCAGAATTATTAAGCTGCTCATAGTTAAATTAATACCCAGGTCATTCCTGTATTTTATAAAACTATCGGAATAAAGCGAAAAACCAGCATTGCAAAAAGCAGAGATTGAATGAAAAATGGCGGAATAGGCAGAGGAGAGACCGCCTCCATTGTAAGGCAGGAATTGAATATACAAAAAAATAGCCCCCACTATCTCAATAGTGAAAGTAATAATAAGAATAGATACAACTAAAGACCCAATTCTTCCTATGTTTCTGTAATTAAGTATATCCCGCAAAAGAGTACGGTCTTTAACTCCAAATTCCTTACCTAAAGTCAGGACAAAAAAGGAAGTGAAAGTCATTAGTCCTAATCCTCCTACCTGAATAAGAGAGAGAATGATTAATTGTCCTAGTAAAGAGAAATGACTTCCTGTGTCTAGCACGACCAGACCGGTAACGCAAGTCGCCGAAGTAGCAGTGAACAGAGCATCTATGAACATAGTTTCTTTGCCTGGTGCAGTAGCACGAGGAAGGAGAAGCAATAGGGTTCCCACAGCAATGATACTGACAAAAGTCAGAATAACTATCCAGGGTGGTTTTATCTTCAAAACAGTTATCGCTTTGTTTAATTGAGGTATTCTCAATAAAAGACAAGTAAGGACATAAATTTCAAAGATTATGATGGAATTCCCAGGCCAGGCGAGCATACCTATTCTATCTAAAGAATAAATGAACCCAGAAGGACTGGTAGGATTCTTTAACAAAAAAATAAAGAATAAGAAAAAAATAATAAGAAAAAAAGCTATCCGATTCTCTTTTAAATATATTTTCTTTTCTTGAGACAAGAGCAGTTTAAGCAAAAACTCACCTATGAATACTCCCACTATCAATAGATCCAGTTGATGAAGTAAGATTCTAGTCTCATTTGATAGATAGAATCCATACTCCAGGATAAAAGAAGAGATGAGTAGTAAAACTACTCCCATCATAAACAGATTAAGATAGAATGTAACTTTAGAGTGATTAATATTCAACTCCTTTTATAACTTCAATCCTGCTGCCACCCTTTTTCTAAACCTAATTCTCTGGCTGTACTAAGAGCTTCTCTATACTCTTTATCAGTGATTCTCCTCTTTAATTCTTCGAATTCTTCTGCCCTGTATGCAGGAAAGTATTGATTCATAGTACTAATATAGGTAGCAATAGAAATTTCCTTAGCTAAAAAATTAAAAACCCTTGTTGTTCCTGCCAGTTTATTGGGTAAAACTAGGTGTCTTACCAAAAGACCTTTTTTAGCAATTCCTTTCTGGTCTAATCTAAGGTCCCCTACCTGCCGATACATTTCTCTAATTGCTTTTTTTGTCACCTGGAAATAGTCAGGAGCAGAAGAATACTTTTTTCCTTCTTCTCTTCCTCCATATTTTATATCTGGCAGGTAAATATCTATTATTCCCTCCAGGAGCTCCAGAGTCTCTACCTTCTCATAGCCGCTACAATTATAGACTAACGGTATATTCAACCCCTTTTGAATAGCCAAGAGAAGCCCGGCAAGAATCTGAGGAACAAAAACTGTGGGAGTAACCAGATTTATATTATGGCACCCTTTTTCCTGTAAGTTAAGCATCATTTGAGAAAAGACTAAAGAAGATATTTGATTTCCATTCCCTAAGTGGGAAATAGGATAATTCTGACAGAACATACATCTTAAATTACAATAGGTGAAAAAAATGGTCCCAGAACCTCGGTAGCCAGATATGGGCGGTTCTTCTCCAAAATGAGCATGAAAGCTAGAAACTGTCAGCTTTATTCCCGCTTTACAGAACCCTTTCTTGCCTTTTTCTCGGTTTACTCTACACTCCCTTGGACAGAGTCTGCACTCCCTTAGTATTTCATATCCTCGCTCTATTCGGTTTTGTAACTCTCCTCTCTCGTATAGCTGTCTATAAGTAGGATTTTTTTCCATTATTCTGGTCAGTTTTTTTGTTCTTGATTATATCAATTGATGACTCTTTGACAAGAGACGTCTTCTCATACCTTTCTTGACAAAAGATTCAGAGGTTGTATGTTTGATAAGGTCAATAACATTGAGTAGATCTTTGAAAATAGATGGGGGGTACTTACCATGATTAACCTAATACTAACATGTATGTTAGCAGGAGTAATAGGAGCATGGGTAATAACCACTCTTATCGCTCGAATAAAAGCAAAGTCTCTACTAGTCAAAGCAAAAGAGAGATTAGTTGAAGCAGATGAAGAGGTAGAGAAGAAGAGAAGAGAAATCGAGCTGGAAAAGAAAGAAGAACTTCATCGAATAAGAAGTGCCTTTGAAAAAGACACTGAAGAAAAGAGGGATGAACTTCATCAATTATCCAAGAAGTTGATAGAAAGAGAAGAGGTTTTGGATCATCGTTTAGAGGAGCTGGAACAGAGAAATAAAAAAATCTCCACTGAAGAACAAAAATTAGAAAAAGATAAGGAAATAACAAAAGACTTGCAAACCAAATGGAGAGAGGAGTTAGAAAGGGTAGCAGGAATATCCACTGAGGAAGCAAAAAGAAGCTTGTTGGAGAGTATAAAAAAGGAAGCAAGAAACGAAGCAGCACAGATTATTCAGCAAGTAGAAAAAGAAGCCAGGGAAACAGCTAATAAAAAGGCAAGAAAGATTCTGGCTATAGCTATTCAACGCTGTGCTGTAGATGAAGCAACTGACACCGTTATTTCTACTCTTACCCTACCCAATGATGAAATGAAAGGAAGAGTCATTGGAAGAGAGGGAAGAAATATAAGGACCTTTGAGGCGCTTACCGGAGTAGATTTGATTGTTGACGATACACCAGAAACGGTGGTAATTTCTTGCTTTGACCCTATAAGAAGAAAAATTGCTGAGGTTAGCTTGGAACGGCTCATTGCTGACAGTAGAATACACCCAGCTAGAATTGAAGAAATAGTAGAAAAGACTAAGAGTGACATAGAAGAGATTACTCAAGAGGAAGGCCAGCGTACAGCTTTCGACATAGGAATACCTGACTTGTCCTCCCAGTTAACTAATCTCCTGGGAAAACTAAAATATCGTACCAGTTATGGACAAAATGTTCTTCAACATTCAAAAGAAGTAGCTTATATAGCCAGTATTATTGCTGCTGAAATTAATGCAGATTATGTAGAGGCTAAAAGAGCAGGACTTCTTCATGATATTGGAAAAGCTGTTGACCAAGAAATGAAAGGTCCTCATGCCTCAATAGGAGCACATCTAGCTGAGCGACATGGAGAATCGGCCAGTATAGTGCATGCTATTGCTGCCCATCATGAAGATCAAACCGCAGAAGCTATTTTAGCTATTTTGATCCAAATCGCAGATGCCATATCAGCTGCTCGACCCGGGGCAAGAAAGGAAGTTCTAGAGGCTTATCTTAAACGAATCGAAGAATTAGAACAAATAGCTAATTCATTTTCTGGGGTGGAGAATGCTTATGCTATTCAAGCGGGTAGAGAGTTACGCATAATAGTCCAGCCCCAAGAAATTACCGATGGGGATGCTAATGAACTTTCCAGAAAAATTGCCCAACAAGTAGAGAAGGAACTAAAATACCCTGGACAGATCAAGATAACAGTGATAAGAGAACTACGAGCTACAGAATACGCAAAATGAGTGGAAAAGCCTTTAAACTAGGCATTATGGGAGGAACCTTTAATCCTATCCATCAAGGGCATCTAGTAGCAGCAGAATTTATTCGTGATGAATTTAATTTGGATGAAGTTCTTTTTGTTCCTTCCGGAAAGCCTCCTCACAAAGATAGTAATGAAATTGCTCCGCCTGAACACCGCTGGATGATGACAGTATTAGCTACGGCCAGTAATGAACATTTTTCGGTCTCTTCCTTGGAAATAGAACGAGTGGGTGAATCTTATACTCGGGAAACTATTCTCCAGTTAAAAAAAATATACCCAGAGAATACGGAGTGTTATTTTATTACAGGAGCTGATGCTATAGCTGAGATTTCCACCTGGCACAAAACAGAAGATTTATCTCAGATAACGAAATTTATTGCTGCTTCCCGTCCTGGTTATAAACTGGATATCAAAAGCATAGACTCCCGTTTTCAAGAATGCACTTACCTGATAGAAATTCCGGCTTTGACCATTTCTTCTACGGAAATTAGAAAAAGAATAAAAGAGAAAAGAACAATCAAATATCTCTTGCCAGAAGCAGTAGAGAAATATATTTCTAAAAATAAGCTATATGGATGACGGTGATGGAGAAAATTATGTAGCCAGGAGAATATGAATTTGACTTCTCAAAAGTTGGTGCAGAAGGCTATTGAAATAGTTGAGGACAAAAAAGCAAAAGATGTAGTGCTTTTGAACCTGAAAAAAATTTTTCCCATCATTGATTATTTCGTTATATGTACTGGAGATTCTTCTCCGCACATGAAAAGTATTGCGCAAGCCCTGGAGAAAGAGCTAGAAGAAAAAGGAATAAAACAACTCAACCGAAGGCATTTTAGCAATGATTTGTGGATTCTTCTAGATTTTGGTTCATTGGTGGTGCATATCTTCTCTAAATCAGGAAGAGATTTTTACCAGTTAGAGAGATTATGGACTGACGCTGGAAAAAGAGTATAAGAGGGGGGCATAGCTCAGTTGGGAGAGCACGTCCTTGGCGTGGACGGGGTCGGGGGTTCGAGTCCCCCTGCCTCCACCAAACTCGTATGTCGTGATGCGTAGAGCGTATTGCGTAAGAAACAAAAGCGTCTTCCGTGGTCAGGGGGATTTGAAGCCGACCCGAGCGCATTCAGGGAATAGTTGCTGCGCGATGAATAAAGAGCGCGTGAATAGCAACGGGTGCGAGAAGGTGAGCACCCTGAATGAGCCTAGCGAATGAAAGCGAGGGCGGCCGGACTTCGGAGAGTTACTGCGCGATGAAGAAAGAGCGCGTGGGTTGTAACGGGTGCGAGAAGGTGAGCACCCTGAGTGATAACGACGGGGGAGAAGAGTCCCCCTGCCTCCACCATAAATCCGTATCTCGTATCTAGTCGCTCGTATCTCCTAAAGGCAAAACAAACACTCATCAGACATAAAGGGGAACACGGAGAAGGATATTAGAGAACTAAAAAGGAGGGAAAAGAAATGAAGAAAAAAGGGATTTGTCTCGTATTAGCAATGATGCTAATACTGGTTATGGTGGGAAGTACAGCTCTAGCAGCCAATAGACCCCAGAGTGTTTTTAGTGGTGGTTTGTCTATGTGGTACTGGCCGGGCGAGGTCTCTGTAACCTCTATAGATGTAGGTTACGAAAAAGCACTAAGCAGCGGCCTTTCCTTGCATGGAAAAGGAAGCCTGGGTCTCAGAAGTGGTGTGACTATTTTAGGCGGATTGGTGGGAATAAAAAAATATCTAAAACCCACTGCTCCGGAGGGATTATGGATAGGAGGTTTTGCAAGTTTAAGTAATTGGTCCGCTCCATTGGGAGGGGGATTGATGATCTCTCAAAATGTTTTTGGTTTTGGGGCAGAAGGTGGCTATAGATACTTCTTTACTCCGAACCTGAGCGTAGAACCATTTGCACAGGTAGGTTATTACACTGCTGGGGTAGGGTTCGCCTTTACTTTTGGTGCCAACGTAGGCTATTCTTTCTGAAACACCAAAAGATACTGTAAATACAATATACTGACAGCGGATAGCCTTTAGCCTATAGGATAAATCATCAAACTTTTTGAGTTTCATTCTTTGGTTTTACATTTTCTATTATACGCTCTACGCTACCCGCTATACGCCAAAGAAAGAAGGATATTCTCTATAGTCCATAGATAAATGCCATACTTCAAGTAAGAGAGGCTTTTTATCTCACCCTGGAGACAAAAATTGCGCAGCGACAGAATAAAGAAGGGAATAGAACGAGCTCCTCACCGGGCATTACTTTACGCCACAGGAGTAACAAAAAAATCCTTAAGCAAGCCTTTTATAGGGATTGCTTCTAGTTTCAGCAGCATAGTTCCAGGCCACATGCAGATGCGTGAGCTGGAAAGATTTATAGAAAGAGGAGTGGAATCAGCAGGAGGCTATCCTTTTATATTTGGCATTCCTGCTATTTGTGATGGAATTGCCATGGGGCATATGGGAATGAGATACTCCCTTCCCTCCCGGGAACTGATAGCTGATTCTATTGAGAGCGTAGCTCTAGCTCACTCATTTGATGGTCTTATTCTTCTTACTAATTGTGACAAAATAACCCCTGGTGCCCTTATGGCTGCCGCTCGAACAAATATCCCTACCATTATTGTTACCGCTGGCCCTATGCTCTCGGGGAGATTGAGAGGAAAGAGACTTTCTTATGTGAGGGATTCCTATGAGGCAGTGGGCAGATTCAAAAAGGGAGAAATAAATGAAGAACAACTTCATTGCTTAGAAGAAGAGGCCTGTCCGGGAGTCGGTTCATGTCAAGGGCTATATACAGCTAACACTATGGATTGCCTGACGGAAGTCCTGGGAATCAGCCTGACTGGGTCTGGCTGTGCTTTGGCTGTCTCCGCCAAAAGAAAGAGGCTCGCCTATGAAAGTGGAGAGAGGATTATAGATTTGATTAAGGAAAATGTTCTCCCCCGGGATATAATGAATAAGCAGGCTTTTATAGATGCTATCCGGATGGATATGGCTCTAGGAGGTTCCAGTAATACTGTACTCCATCTTCTGGCTATTGCTCAGGAAGCAAAAGTCAGCCTATCTCTTGACGATTTTGACAGAATAGGAAGAGAGACTCCTCATCTAGTTAACCTGCGACCGGGAGGGGACTACTTTATGGAAGACCTGGAATGGGCGGGCGGAATCCCTGCTTTATTAAATCGGTTTAATGACTTTCTCTTTGAGCGCTCTACGGTTTCCGGTAGTTCCATAAAAGAGATTGCTCAGAAAGGAGAGGTTTTTAACAACGAAATAATCAGAAGTTTAGATAATCCCTATCATAAAGAAGGAGGAATAGCTGTACTCACCGGTTCTCTTGCTCCTCAAGGAGCGGTAGTAAAGCAGTCTGCTGTAAGCGAAAAGATGAAAAACTTCCGGGGAAAAGCTCGCGTTTTTGACAGCGAGGAAGAGGCAGTTAAGAGTATTTATGAAGGAAGAACAAGAGAAGGTGAGGTTATTGTCATTCGCTATGAGGGCCCTCAGGGAGGTCCGGGAATGAGAGAGATGCTTTCCCCTACTGCCACTATTGCAGGAATGGGATTGACTGAATCAGTAGCCTTGATTACGGACGGACGATTCTCGGGAGGAACAAGAGGCCCTTGTATTGGCCATATTTGTCCTGAAGCAGAGGTAGGAGGCCCTATTGCTCTTCTACAGGACGGAGATGAGATTATTATTAATATCCCGGCAAGACTTCTAAATATCAACTTATCTGAAGAAGAACTAAAGAAAAGAAGCCAGAATTGGAAAAAGCCTCCCTCTCGCGTAAAAGAAGGATATTTAGCCCGTTACAGTCGGCTGGTAGGACCAGCTAGTCAAGGAGCAGTACTAAAGTAGTTCATAGATAGGAACAACAATAGGATGCTAAGTAGTGAGTGGTTAATTGGTGAATAGTGCCCGTTTAGAATTAAGGTGAGAAAGAGAGTAGAAACATTGTCCGAACAGAATAAACTTGAGTTATTGGCTATGCCTGATATTATGAAAATCAAGTCCTATCAGCCAGGCAAGCCCATAGAAGAGGTAAAAAGAGAGCTTGGGCTAAAGACAATAGTTAAACTTGCTTCCAATGAAAATCCGCTGGGTCCATCTAATAAAGCCATAGAGGCTATTAAAAAGTGTGCCAGTGAGATAAATATTTATCCGGACGGAGGGGGTTATTACTTAAAGAAAGCTCTGACAGAAAAGCTGGGTCTGGGAGAAGAGGAGATTATTCTGGGAAATGGCTCTGATGAAATTGTCTCCTTGATTAGTCGCGTATTCCTGCAGAAAGGTGAAGAAGCAATAATGGGAGACCCTTCTTTCTTAATGTACAAAATAGATACCCAGTTGAGCCAGGCAAGAATTATCCCAATTCCCTTAAATAATTTCAGATTAAACCTTCCAGCAATGACTAAAGCAATAACTTCCAAGACTAAACTAATCTTTATTAGCAATCCCAATAATCCTACCGGCACCATCGTAGAAGAAAAGGAAGTGAAAAGTTTCTTAAAAGACCTTCCTTTCCGAATTATAGTGATTTTTGATGAGGCGTACTTCGAATATGTGGAAGATGAAAATTATCCTCAGACTATAAATCTTTTGAATGAAAAAAACAATATTATTATTTTGCGGACTTTTTCTAAAATTTATGGTTTGGCCGGTTTAAGAATAGGCTATGGAATTACACGACCTCAAATCATAGAGATGCTTAATCGGGCTCGCCCACCCTTCAATGTGAATTCCCTGGCCCAGGCAGCTGCTTTGGCTAGCCTTAAAGATAAATATCAAATCGAACGAAGCAAGAAATTAATAAAGGAAGAAAAAGAGTATCTCTATTCTAACCTTCACAAAATGAAACTTCCCTACATTCCAACGCAAGCCAATTTTATACTGATCAAGCTGGGCACAAAGGCTTCCTATGTAGAAAAAAGATTACTCCAGGATGGAATAATTATTCGAGGAATGAAGGCATATAATCTTACTCAATATATAAGGCTAACCATTGGAACCAGAGAACAAAATGAGAGATTCATCAGAGCCCTGCACAAAATCTTCCTCTCAATTTGATAGGAAGATAACTATAGCCATTGATGGCCCAGCAGCGGCAGGAAAAAGTACTACTGCCCGTCTTCTAGCAAAAAAACTGGGTTACCTATATATAGATACGGGAGCAATGTATAGAGCCTTGACATGGAAGGCTTTAAGAGATAAAGTAGATATCAAGAGTAAAAAAGCTCTTTCTGAGCTAGCTGAGAATACACAAATTCAGTTGAAGCCAGGACCTAACCTGGAAAATAAGGTGTACCTGGATAAGCAGGATATAACTTCTTTCCTTCGTTCTCCCGAGGTAAATAGATATGTCTCTTTGGTTTCTAGTGTAAAAGAAGTACGAGAAGTACTGGTTGCTCAGCAAAAGCAAATAGGCAAAAAAGGTGGTATAGTAGCCGAAGGTAGGGATATGACCACTGTAGTCTTCCCTGAGGCAGAGCTAAAGATTTTCCTGAAAGCTTCCTTAGGAGAAAGGACAAGAAGACGTTGGATGGAAGAAAAAGAGAAAAATCTCTCTTATGACAAGAAAGAAATAGCCGCCGGGCTTACCAGCCGAGATAAAATAGACAGCCAAAGAAAAATATCCCCTTTGAAAATTTCTCAAAAGGCAATAGTTGTAGATAACACTCATCTGAATATTTCTCAGACAACAAATAAAATATTAGATATATTGAAAAGAAAACTGGTCCGATGAAGGGTACTCCCTTCTGGTATTCTATCCTGCGAGGATTGGCAATAGCAGTTTTTAAGGTTTTCTTTGCCATAGAAATTGAAGGAAAAGAAAACATTCCCTATGGGGGAGGGGCGATTCTTGCTTCTAATCACCTCAGTTATCTTGATCCTGTTGTTTTAGGTATTCTTGTTCCCCGCAGGGTGAATTTCATGGCTAAAGAAGAGCTCTTTGAAAATTTCTTTTTTCGCTGGATGATAGTGAAATTAGGAGCTTTTCCAATAAAGAGAGAGAGCATAGATAGAACAACCTATAAGAAAATTCTGAAACTTTTACAGAAGAGGGAAGTTGTTGTTCTTTTCCCAGAAGGAACCAGAAGTATAGATGGAACAATCGGGCAGCTCCATGCAGGAATAGCTAGAATAGCTTTCAAGGCTGATGTGCCCATTATCCCTATAATTGTTTGGGGAACAGAAAAGGTTTTACCCAGGGGGAAAAAACTGATAAGGTTAGCCAGGATAAGGGCACGGGCAGGAAAGCCTTTAAAAAAGAATATAGCCTCTAATAGAGAAATAACCAGAAAAGATATAGATGAACTTCAGAATGAGTTAGAAGAAAAGATGAGACTTCTGCATAGAGAGGGATTGAGTTGATGCAAGTTTTTCTTCCCCAGGAAATTGGGTTTTGCTTTGGGGTGAAAAGAGCTCTAAAATTAGTTCTCAACGAGATCAAAAGAAATGGAAAAATCTATACTCTGGGTGATTTGATTCATAATTCTCAAGTAGTGGAAGATTTAAAAAGAAAGGGAATCGAGTCCATAGAGAACTTATCTCAAATTAAGAAAGGAACGTTGGTTATTAGATCGCACGGTGTAGACCTTTCTCTAATAGAGGAAGCAAAAAAAAGAGAAATAAGGGTGCTGAACGCTACTTGTCCTCATGTGGTAGAGGTACAAAATATAGTAAAATCTCTTTCCCAGAAGTCTTATCTAGTAGTTATTGTAGGCAGCAATACTCATCCTGAGGTAAAGGGGTTAATGGCAAGTGTAAAAAATGGAAAGGTTTATGTAGTGAAGAACGAAGGGGAGGCAGAAAAGCTCCCTTCTGTAAGAAAAATGGGAATAGTCGCTCAAACCACAGAAAGCCTTGACAATTTTAGCAATATTGTGAAGAATCTAATAAGAAAAGGGAAAGAGTGCAGAGCATTCAATACTATATGTAGAATAATAAGAGAACGCCAGGAAGGTATTTTGAAGCTAGCCGAGAAAACTCAAGCAGTAATAGTAATAGGAGGATATAACAGCTCTAATACCCGCCAATTAGTTAAACTATGTCGTTCATCAGGAGCAAAGACCTATTTCATAGAGAAGGAAAAAGATCTAGACATAGAAGAACTAAAAGGAATAAAAAGAATTGCTCTTACGGGAGGTACATCTACCCCCAGGGAGACAATAGAAAAAATAAAGAACAAGCTTTCCTTAGTCAACTAAAATGAGGCATAAAAAGCAACCATTATACAAAAAGAAGCGGGGGTAAAGAGTGTCTAAATCAAAAGAAGAAAGGCTTCTGGACAAAGCCGCCGATAGAGTAATAAGAGAGAAAGAAAGGGAGGAAGAGAAACAAGCAGAGGAATTTGCTGAAATAATCGAGAAATCTAAGAACCTGTCCTTTCCTAAACGAGGAGAAATAATAGAAGTCAAAGTGGTACAAACGACCAAAGAAGGGATTTTGCTCGATATAGGGGCAAAATCGGAGGGCTTTATGCCCTGGGACGAATTTAACGGGAACAAAGAAGAGGCTCTTCCATTAGGAAAAACGCTGAAAGTATACGTCTTGCCAAAAAGTCAGGGAAATCATATTTTGCTGTCCAAGAAAGAGGCTGATCTCCGTTTGGAGTGGACAAAATTTGAAGAAGCATTCAAATATAGTAAACCTGTAATAGTGCGGGTAGAGAAGATGGTAAAAGGAGGATTCCTAACCAGACTAGACTCACTGGACGCCTTCCTTCCCGCTTCCCATATAAGCTTAACAAGAAGAGAGAACCTTAAAAAATTTATAGGAGAAAAGATCAGCGTTAGAGTGATCGAATTAAACAAAAAGTCAAGAAATATAGTTCTCTCTCGAAAGATTTTACTTTTAGAAGAAAAAGAAGAAAGAAGAAAAAAGATACTAGACAGCCTGGAAGAAGATCAAATTGTCATCGGAAAGGTAAATTCCATAACCAAGTTTGGAATCTTTGTAGATTTGGGGGGAATTGATGGACTGGTCTATCCAGAAAACCTTTCCTGGGGATGGATAAAAGATCCTGGATATCTCATTTCTAAAGGGGACAAACTAAAACTAAAGGTGTTAAAACTTGACAGAGAAAAAGGGAAAATTTCTCTGGGTTTAAAGCAGACAAGACCTGATCCCTGGAAAGAAGTAGAAAAGAAATATGAGATAGGCTCCATAGTTTCAGGAAGAGTTACTCATGTTACCGACTTTGGCGCTTTTGTAGAAATAGAAAAAGAACTGGAAGGATTAATTCACATTTCCGATCTTTCTTGGGATAAACGAGTAGAACACCCCAAAGAGATATTGGGAGAAGAGAAGGAAGTGGAAGTCAAAGTATTAAATATTGATACAAAAAAGAGAAAAATTTCTCTGGGTTTAAAGCAGACAAAGCCTGATCCCTGGAAAGAACTCATACAGGAACATAAAGTAGGAGATATGATTTCAGGTAAAGTCCAGCAGGTAACTAATTTTGGTGTCTTTGTTAATTTAGCACCGGGCATAGATGGAATGATCCATGTTTCGGAATTGGACGAGCAGTATGTCTCCCATCCAGAAAAGATTGCCTTAGTAGGGGATAACATAGAGGCACAAATCGTAGAAATTGATAGAGAGAAGCGTCGAATTAGACTTAGTGTTCGCAGGCTGATGCAAACAAAAAGAAAAAAAAGAAAAGAAGAAGAAGTAAGGAAAGGAGGAAAAAGAACGCCGCCTAGAAAGAAAAAAGGCAGTATTACCATTCTCCCCTCTTCAGAAAAAGATGGAATTGTAATAGGAGATTTCATTGGGGAAGAAACAAAAGAGAAATTGAGAAAAAATTTTTGAAATATGATCATATTTTTATTCTTAATACTAATAGCCTGCTATCTATTGGGTTCTGTTCCTTCCGGCTACCTTATAGGAAAAGCTTTTAAAGGAATAGACATAAGAGATTTTGGCAGCGGGAACATAGGATTTACCAATGTTTTGCGTGCTATAGGAACATTTCCGGCTCTTATAGTATTGATTATAGATATAACTAAAGGAATAGTTTCTGTTTATTTAGGATTTTTCTTCGCGCAGCTCATGGGAATTGACTACCAAGTAATGGGTGGAATAGGCGGATTAGCATCTATAGTTGGACATAATTGGCCTATATTTCTGAAATTCAAAGGAGGAAAAGGAGTAGCTGTAACAGCGGGCGTCTTCTTGGCCCTTACCCCTATCCCTTTTCTTTTATCCCTGCTCGTTATGGTAGGGATTATAGGCTTAACTCGCTATGTGTCCCTAGGTTCAATAGTGGCTGCAGGAAGTCTCCCTTTCTTTGTCTTCTGGCTGGGAAATAATGCTCCACCTTACTTTTTTTTAAGTATAATGGCAGCCCTTTTTATTTTGTTTAAACACAGAAATAATATACAAAGGCTTCTGAGAAGCAAAGAGAGCAAGATTGGAGAAAAAATCAAAGCCTGAAGAGAGCCCCTTAAAGAGAGGTTAAATATTATCCATAAAGGAGGGAAAGGATGAATAAGGCAGAATTGGTAGAAGAAGTAGCTAGTCAGACAGGGTTGACAAAAAGAGCATGCAGGCAGACAATAGATTCAATAACCTCAGTTATTGCTGATTCTCTGGCTAGCGGCGAAAAAGTAACTCTGGTTGGGTTCGGGAGCTTTAAGGTAAGGCAGAGGAAAGCCCGACAGGGAAGAAATCCTCAAACTGGTGGGAAAATTCAGATCCCGGCTAAGAAAGTTCCTAAGTTTGAGCCAGGCAAGAACTTGAAAGAAGCAGTAGCTTAGAGAAATCTTTTTCAAAAAAAAGGAAGATAATGGGGACACACTTGAGTGTGTCCCCATTACAAAAATTCTACAATCAGTTGAATGAATTCTTTGTATAAGAAAAAGAAAGAGGGCCAACAGGAAGATATTCCAGATAGATACTTTTCCGTACAAAAAGTAAGCGAAATAACTGAACTTCCTTCTTATATCCTGCGTTTTTGGGAAAGTCAATTCAAGCAGCTCCATCCCCAAAGGACTCGAGGTGGTCATAGACGTTATCAAAAAAAAGATGTTGAGTTAATTCTCTGGATAAAGAATTTGTTATATGAAAAGAAATTAACCATTAAAGGAGCCAAGGAAGAGTTAAAAAGAAGAGAAAGAGAAGATTTAATCGACCCTGCCATCCTAGAAAAAGAGTTAGAAGAAGTGCTAGATATTTTGAACGGGGCGTAGCGCAGTCTGGTTTAGCGCACTTGCATGGGGCGCAAGAGGCCACCGGTTCGAATCCGGTCGCCCCGACCACTTCGTTGCT
>NJBQ01000051.1 GCA_005223095.1 Candidatus Aerophobetes bacterium Ae_b3a | reverse complement strand
GGGAGAATTGTCATGAATGGTTATATAGATGGCTATAGACAGATAGAAAAAATTGTGGAAAGTAAAGATGCCAGTTCTGAAGAACTAGAGATCAAAGAGATAAACAGTGGAATCTATTGCTTTGATACTCAGAGACTACTTCCCCTCCTTCCTCATTTAAGTCGTAGCAATAAGGGAGGAGAATATTATTTAACAGATGTAATTGAGCTTCTCAATAAACAAAAGTTGAGAGTGGTGGCGATGAAAGTCGAGGATGCACGGGTAGTTTTGGGAGTCAATACCCCAGAAGAACTAAAAAGAGCCTGGAAGATTTTAGGGAAGAGAAAATAGTTTTTTTTAAAGTCAACATATAACTTGATAGTTATAGAATGTTCTTTTTTTTGGACATAGGTCTGCGAAAATCTGTGTCCTAATTAATTTGTTCTTCAAGAAGAAAGAGGCGTGCCGGAAAAAAAGTTTATCCTGGTTATTGACCAAGGGACGACCAGGACAAAAGCAGTAATTTACGATAAGAAAGCAAAGGTAATCTCTCGTTCTTATCGAGAAGTTGCTTGTTACTATCCGCAACCTGGTTGGGTTGAACATAACCCTCAGGAGATATGGAATAGTTGTCTGGCATGTATTAAAGAGACTATCCAGAAGAGCAGAATAGAAAAAGACGATATCAGTGCTATTGCTATTACTAATCAAAGAGAGACTGTTCTTGTCTGGGATAGAGCGAGTGGTGAACCTTTAGGCAATGCTATAGTCTGGCAGTGCCGACGGACGGCTTCTTTTTGTAATGATTTAAAGAGAAGGGGATGGGAAGGCTTCATCAGGGGAAAGACCGGTCTCCTTCTCGATGCTTATTTTTCTGCCAGTAAAATTAGATGGATTCTAGACAACCTACCTGAAATCAGGAGAAAGGCAGAAAAAGGAGAAGTCATCTGTGGGACCATTGATAGTTGGTTAATATGGAAACTCACCGGTGGAAAGATTCATCTTACCGATTACACTAATGCCTCTCGCACCATGCTTTTCAATATTCACAAACTAACCTGGGATTCTGAATTATTAGAACTATTCAAAATTCCTGCTTCAATGCTTCCTTCTGTGAAGGCTTCTGGTGAGATTTATGGATACACTGCTTCTCATCTTCCATTAAATTCAGGGACTCCTATTGCTGCCGTATTAGGTGACCAACAGGCGGCTCTCTTCGGTCAGGCTTGCTTTGATGCAGGTATGCTCAAGAATACCTATGGAACAGGTTGTTTTCTTCTTCTTAATACAGGAAAAAGGCTGGTTTCTTCTGAAAAACTCCTTACTACAATTGCCTGTGATGGCAGTGGGAAGCCAACCTATGCCCTGGAAGGAAGTGTATTTATTGCTGGAGCAGCAGTGCAGTGGTTGCGTGATGGTCTTGGATTAATAAAAGAGGAAAAAGATACAGAGGAGGCAGCTAGAAAGATTGAGGATACGGAAGGTGTATATTTGGTTCCCGCTTTTACCGGATTGGGCGCTCCCTATTGGGACCCTTTAGCCAGAGGGGCAATTTTGGGAATAAATCGGGGCACCAGAAAAGAACAGATTATTCGAGCTGCTCTGGAGTCTATTGCCTATCAGGTAAGGGATGTTATTGAGACAATGGAAAAAGAAGCTAAAATAAAGGTGGAGAGGTTGAGGGTGGATGGAGGGGCGGCAGAGAATAATTGGTTGATGCAGTTTCAAGCTGATATTCTGGGCATTCCTGTAGAAAGACCCGCTATTTTTGAGACTACTTCATTGGGAGCAGCCTTATTGGCTGGTTTGACTGTTGGCTTCTGGAAAGAGCAGAGAGAACTCACTGCGCTCTGCAAGCGCGATGCTTTATTTCAGCCCAAAATGGATGAGAAAAAAAGAGAAAATCTCTACAGGGGATGGAAGAAAGCAGTTAGTCGGGTTTTAAGCAAGTGAGAGAAATTAGTGCTTACTTGAAGTATGATGTGAAGGATCTCTGTAGAATATTGTCCCAGAATCGTACCTGCTGGATGTTCGAGTCTAAGCTAAAACTTGACAAACTGTACATTTACTCTTTCCCTCACCTTTTCCTCTTCCTTCTTTTTAGTTAAGTTTTTCTCTCAAAACACTTATGTTTCTTTTTTTCTAGCCTTTGCCAAAAAACTAACATTTTTACTCAGTAATTGAATCTATCCTTTTGTTATAATACAGAAATGCAAGAAAGAGTCTTGACATTCTCAGAGACGTTCTCTATAATTGCTTTAGAGAATTCAGGAGAATTGCCTAGAGAAAAATTTTCTTGTTAAGGGGATTTTGATGGACATAAGCAAATGCGCCAATTATCTTAAAGATAAGGAGAAAAGAAAGATTTGGGAAAGAGAGAAGATAAGAAGAAAAGCAATGGCGAAATTAAGCCTGCTTAACAAGATTTTGAGTAATTTTTCCGAAGTAAAAAAAGCATATATATTCGGATCAATTATAAAAGAGGGTAAGTTTAGAGAAAACTCAGACATAGATATAGCTTTAGAAGGAAAAGTTAAAGGAGATTATTTTTTGATATGGAGTGAGCTTGAGGAAAAGTTAAATGAAGGGGTGGATTTGAGAATTCTTAATAGTGGCGTTACTTCCCAAATTATTAAAAAAGAAGGGAAATTAATTTATGAAAGAAGAAATTAAACTTCTTAAATCAAAGATAATAGACGATTTGCAAAGTATAAAGAGGATTTATGATAAACTCAACAGAGAAAAGGGGAAAATAGAAAATACGCCAAATGAAGCACAGTCAATTAATATAGGATATTACCTGCACAATCTTTATAATGCTTTTGAGAATATTTTTTTGAACGTCGCGGATGTATTCGAAAATCAGGTAAAAGAGAAATCTCGCTGGCACTATTCTTTACAGAAAAGAATGACCTTAAATATTGAGGATATCAGACCAAAAGTAATCTCCAAAGAAGCCAGTAATTACTTAGATGAACTGCGAAGATTCAGACATATTTTTAGGCATTCGTATGATTATGAAATAGATTGGGAACGTTTAAAGATAGTACTTAAGAAAGCAGATAAACTACAAGGAATATACGAGAAAGAGATAAGGGATTTCATTGGATTCTTGGACAAATTATCTGAGCAAGACAATGCAGGATAACGATAACAAACCTATCTTACACCACCATAACTGGCAAGGCGATATTCTCCTTTACAAGGAGACGAGAACTCTTCATCGTCTTATTCCTTAACGTATTTGAGTTACAGTTTGGATTTTCTAAATTCTTCTCTTTTCTGTCATTGCGAGCCTGCTGGAGGCAGGCGTGGTAATCGTATCACGAGTGTTATCCCACAGAATATCAGGTGATGGATGATTTAAAGGAGTCGGTAGAATACTGGAGAGTATATTGACAAATAAAGGAATGAAAACGGCCTTTTTATACATAGATAAAGCAAAACATATAGGAATTGAAAATGTAGTAAAACCAGTCTGTGGAGCAGGTGATGTTCTGCTAAGGGTTAATGTTTGTGCTATCTGCGGAACAGATGGAAGGATATACCAGGGGACAAAAGATGTTACCAAAGGATTCCTTCCTCAAATTAAAGGCTATGGTGAAGGTAGGTTTATCATCGGCCATGAGATTGTGGGGATTGTAGAAAAAATTGGCTCTGAAGTTGAGAGTCCTGACTATGGAATTGGAGATAAAGTAATTGTAGTTACCTCAGTGGGTTGCCAAAAAGAGGAATGTAGGCCCTGCCGGGAAGGAAACCATAATATGTGCAAGAATAACCATCCTATTGGCTACTATTATCCGGGTGGTTTTGCTGAGTATATACTAGTTCAGGATGCTGCTGTTAAGCAGGGTGCTATAATACGTATCCCGGGAGATTCCACTGTTTCCGATGAGCACCTGGCAATGGTGGAACCACTTTCCTGTGTCATAAATGGGCAAGATTATCTAGATATTAGTAAGGGAGAATATGTTACCATAGTAGGAGCAGGTCCTATTGGTTTGATGCATGGCCTTTTAGCAAAAAGTAAAGGGGCAAAAGTTATCCTGGCTGAATATTCTCCGGTAAGGCTGAGCAAGTCTAAGGAATTTGGTTTTGATTACTATATTGCCAGTAAAGATACTGATTTAGTAAAGGCAGTATTAGAGCTGACTGATGGAGAAGGGACGGATGTGGGAATAGTTGCCTGCTCGGTGAATAAAGTTGCCCAAGAGCTTCTAAGAGCAATGGCTATGAAGGGCAGACTAAGCTTTTTTGCCGGGTTTCCCAAAGAAAACTCTATCTTAAAATTAGATGGGAATATTATTCATTATAAAGAGGTCTCAATTTATGGAGCCTTTGCCTCTAATAGACCACAATTTAAGGAAGCTCTTAGACTTATTGTGAGTGGCAAGGTATCTATGGACAGAATAGTTACCGATGTCTTTCCCTTAGAAAGAATAACAGAAGCAATGGAGAAGATGCTGGATAAAGAAGGAGACGCTTTAAAGGTTGTCATAAAACCTTAAAGGAGCGTGAATCGTATCTAGTAACTCGTATCTCGAAAAGAAAAAAAAGGTGACCCCTCACTCCACCCCTCTCCCCTGAGGGGAGAGGATTAAGGAGAGGGGGAAGTCCCGAGCCTTGAGGCATTAAAGATGAAACTAACCAACAAGGTGGCTATTGTAACTGGTGCAGGACAGGGATTAGGAGAGGCTATTGCTATAAGATTGGCTCAAGAAGGATGCAAGATAACCGTAGCCGATATAAATCTTCCTAGTGTGGAAATAGTAGCACAAAGAATAAAGGAAATAAAAGGAAATTCTCTTCCCTTAGAGGTAGATGTAACTAAGAGTAACCAGGTAAAGTCGATGGTTGAAAAGACGGTAAAGGAATTTGGTCACCTCGATATAGTGGTAAGCAATGCCGGAATATTGAAGTCTTATGAATTGACCGACTTTCCGGAAGAGGATTGGCGAAGAGTAATTGAGGTTAACTTAGTAGGATATTTTTTACTGGCTAAAGAAGCGGCTAAAATTATGAAAAAACAGAAAAGTGGAGTAATAATTCAGATAAACTCCAAATCTGGCAAAAAGGGCAGCTATTGGAATTCTGCTTACGCTGCCTCAAAGTTTGCCGGAATAGGTCTTACTCAGAGCATAGCTTTAGATTTAGCTCCTTACCATATTCGGGTAAATGCTGTTTGCCCGGGTAATCTTCTCGATTCCCCCCTTTGGGTAAATAGTCTCTACGAGCAGTATGCCAAGAAATGGGGAATCTCCAAAGAAGAGGTAAGAAAAAAATATGAGAATAGGGTCCCCTTGGGCAGGAGTTGCCAGTATGAAGACGTGGCCAATGTAGTGGTCTTTTTAACCAGCGATGAAGCTTCCTATATGACCGGTCAGGCCATAAATGTGACCGGCGGAGAAGAAATGAGGTAAAGTGAATTGTAAGAACTGTTTCTCAGTAAAACCGTTGATTCTTTTATGAGGAAAAGTTATGAAGATGAAGGCAGCAGTGCTTTATGGAATAGGGGACTTAAGATTTGAAGAAGTTCCTCTGCCTAAAACAAAAAAAAGGGAAGTTCTGGTTAGGGTAAAGGCTTGTGGGATTTGTAGCTCAGATATAGCTAGAGTTATGGAAAAGGGAACTTATTCCTTTCCTCTCATTCCTGGACATGAGCTCTCTGGTGAGGTAGCTAATATAAGAGGAGATATCTCAAGCCTTAAAGAGGAGACTAAGAGTGTAAATCAGAATGGCGATAGAGTGGTAGTAGCTCCACTCTTGCCCTGTTATAAGTGTCCTCATTGTCAAATAGGGGAGTATAATCTATGTGATGATTATGATTACTTGGGCTCCAGGTGCAACGGAGGCTTTGCCGAATATGTAAAAGCTCCACAGGAAAACTTAATTAAAATCCCCCCTGGGGTGAGCTTTGAAGAGGCAGCCTTAACTGAACCTACTTCAGTAGCCCTGCATGCTTTGCGTCAGGCAAGGATAGAGGTGGGAGATAAAGTAGCTATTCTGGGAACAGGAACTATTGGTATTATCCTGGCCCAGTGGGCGAGGATAATGGGAGCCAGCGAGGTGTATTTGGTTGATGTCGTAGAAGAGAAATTGAGGGTAGCTCAAGAATATAGTTTTACAGAGACTGTCAATGCCAGCAAAGAGGATACAGTGAAAAGTATACTGGAGAAGACTGGGCAAAGGGGTGTTGATGTAAGCATTGAAGCAGCAGGAAACCCTATCACCTTTAAACAATCTATCCAGGTAGTCAGAAAAGGTGGCAAGGTAGTCTTTTTGGGAAACATAAGGGGAGAGGTGACTCTTCCCGACGAGCTTGTCTCAAGTATCTTGCGCAAGGAATTAACTATGTATGGCACCTGGAACTCTCGCTTTACTGAGCTTCCTAAGAATGAATGGGCAGCCACTCTTCATTTTATCAAAGTGGGAAAGCTAAAAGTTAAACCCTTGATTACTCATAGGTTTGAACTTAAGCAGGCCAGAGAAGCTTTTCAGATGATGTATAAAGGAGAGGAGTTTTTCAATAAGGTAATGTTTGTTATTTAAAATAAGAATTAAAGTTTCTTCTCCCCATAGGGGAGAGGATTAAGGTGAGGGGCTAGTATACGTATCAGGCAATACGATATACGACTTAAGGAGTATTAAGTGAAAGCAGCAGTTCTAGAACATTTAGAAAAGATAGTGGTAAAAGAGGTGAGCACTCCTCCTATTAAAGAAGGAGAGATGTTAGTTAAGATACGGTCTTGTGCCGTTTGCGGCTCTGACATTAGAATCTACCACCAGGGAAATCCCAGAGTCAAACCTCCTCAGATAATCGGTCATGAGATTGCCGGAGAGGTTGTAGAGATAGGGGAGAGAATAGAAAACTTCAAAGTGGGGGATAGGGTTGCCTTAGGAGCGGATGTTCCCTGTGGAGTATGCAAATTCTGCAAGAATGGTTTGGGGAATAATTGCCCTATAAATTACGCTATCGGGTATCAATTCCCAGGTGGTTTTGCCGAATATATCCATATTAATGAGACTACTGTTAAATATGGACCCCTGCATAAGATACCTGAGAACTTAAGCTTTGATGAGGCTTCTCTGGCTGAACCTTTAGCCTGCTCTCTCAATGGTTATGAGCTGGCTAATTTAAAGGTGGGCGATACTGTGGTTATCATTGGAGCTGGGCCCATTGGTTTAATGCTGGTTGAGCTAGCCAGAAACATAGGGGCAGGTAGAATTATTCTTTCTCAAAGGTCTAAAGAGAGATTGAAGATTGCCAGGAAATTCTCTGCCGATACTTTTATTTCCAGCTTAGAGGAGAATTTCGTGGAGCGAGTTATGAAAGAGACCAAAGGAGAAGGAGCAGATGTAGTAATGGTCGCCTGCGCTAATCCTTCTGCTCAGGAAGAGGCCCTGGAAATAGTGGGACATCGGGGTAGAGTAAACTTCTTTGGAGGTTTAGCGCCGGGGTCTAGAAAGATAAAGATAGATAGTAACCTCATCCACTACAAAGAGTGCTGTGTTTTAGGCTCACACGGAAGTGTTCCCCGACACCATAAAATTGCCCTAGAGCTTCTATCCAGAGGTGCAGTTAAAGGCAAAGATTTTATTAGTCACCATTTCAGTTTAGATAAAACTAAAGAGGCCTTCAAGGTAGCTGAGGGACATCAGGGATTAAAGGTAATAGTTAATCCGGTGTAATCCCCCCCACCCTCACGATGTCCTTGCCTTTCTGAAAAGAAATAGATATAAATAGTCTAAGTTCAGAGGTTCTGCGTTCCATGTTTTTGTCGATGAACAACGAACTATTGAGTTGAGGAGAGCATGATGTTTACTCTTATGTATCCAATAAAAATTATTTTTGGCAGAAGTACACTTGAACAGTTAGGTCCAGAGGTTAAACGTTGGGGCGAGAAAGCCTTGTTGGTCACTGGAAAATCGGCTATAGGCAAGAGTGGCATTCTGGATAAAATTGCCGCTGTTATCGAGCTAGCCAGGATTAAATTCTCTCTTTTTGACAGGGTAGAGCACGACCCCTCTTTGAAAACGGTTGATGAAGGAGTCAAATTTCTTCGAGAAGAGAAGTGCGATATAGTAGTAGGGCTGGGAGGAGGAAGCACTCTAGACGTAGCAAAAGCTATTGCTTCGCTAGCCAGGCAGCCCGGAACAGTCTGGGAATACCATGGCGGCAAAGAAATCAAGAAGGAGGGATTGCCTTTCATAGCTCTTCCCACAACTGCAGGCACCGGGGCAGAGATTACTAATAATTCTGTCCTTACTGATAGAAACAAGGTCATTAAGAAAAGCATCCGCAGTCCTTTTATGATAGCTAAAGTTGCTTTAATTGACCCAGAACTAACTCTTTCTCTTCCTGCTCAGATAACTGCCTACACAGGGATGGATGCTTTTACTCAAGCTCTTGAGTCCTATGTCAGTAAAACTTCAAATCCTGTAAGCGATAGCTTAGCTCTTAGAGCCATTGAAATTATTTATCACAGCTTACCTGAGGCTGTACAAAATGGCGGTAATGTAGAGGTCAGGGAGAGAATGGCTCTGGGAAGTCTACTTTCAGGGATGGCTTTTTCTAATTCTGGTCTGGGAGCTGTTCATGGACTGGCTCATCCCATAGGAGCACGCTTTAATGTTCCCCATGGGCTTGCCTGTGCTGTTCTTTTGCCTTACATAATAGGTTTCAATTTAAGGGCCAAACGTGACAAATTCAAACAGATAGCAGAAAAAATGGGAACAAGAAAGGTAGAGGATATACCTTCTTCTATCAAGAAGTTATTAGAGAAAGTCAATCTTCCTCTTGATTTCAAAAGTTACCGGATTACCGAAGCTGACTTTCCTGACATCATTGCTGAATCCAGAAGCAATAGCATGAGCAAGAACCCAAGAGAACTTAGTGATGAGGATTTGAGGGGAATTCTTAAGTTGATTATTTAAAAAAGGAGTCTTATATGTCTGATAGAACCACCAAAGTTGAAATGCACAAACAGGACCCTAGAAAAAGAATAAGGAACTTTAATGAGGTAGCTTCTGGTTATTCTGCCAGGGAGGCTGTGGAAGAAGCAAAGAGGTGTCTTCAGTGTAAAAAATTTCCCTGTGTAAAAGGTTGTCCGGTGGAGATTGATATCCCCGCCTTTATAAAATGTATTCAAGAAGGAAACTTTAAAGCTTCTATTGATAAAATTAAGGAAAAGAATAATCTTCCTGCTGTTTGCGGAAGGGTCTGCCCTCAGGAGAGCCAGTGTGAGATCAAGTGTGTAAGGTCCAAAAAGGGTGAGTCGGTTGCTATTGGGAGGTTGGAGAGATTTGCAGCCGATTGGGAAATGAATGAGAGTGTCCCAAGTAGATGTGGCACTTCCTCTTCTTCAGCCATGAAGGTGGCTGTAGTGGGTTCTGGTCCAGCGGGGCTTACCGCTGCGGCAGATTTGGCTAAGCTGGGTTATCAAGTTACTGTGTTCGAGGCTCTACATAGTTCAGGCGGAGTTTTGCGATACGGCATACCTGAGTTTAGACTTCCTAAGAGTGTCCTTGAGGTAGAAATAAGCAATATTGAAAAGCTAGGGGTAAGGATACAGCCAAATGTGTTAATAGGAAAAACTTTCACCATTGATGATCTTTTACAGCAAGGGTTTTCTGCTATTTTTATAGGAATAGGAGCAGGACTTCCCCATTTCTTAAATATACCAGGAGAGAATCTGGATGGGGTCTACTCGGCCAGTGAATTTCTCACCCGGGTCAACCTGATGAAAGCCTATCAGTTTCCCAAATATGATACGCCAGTTAAGATTGGCAGGAGAGTAGGGGTAATAGGAGGAGGTAATGTGGCTATGGATTCGGCTCGGGTAGCCTTGAGACTGGGAGCAGAGGAAGTCAGTATTATTTACCGAAGGTCCAAAAAGGAAATGCCTGCTCGTCAGGAAGAAGCAGAGAATGCTGAGGAAGAAGGGGTAAAGTTTCATTTTTTAACTGCCCCTTTAGCATTTTTAGGGAATAAAGAAAACCAGTTAACCCGGGTTAAGTGCATCCAGATGAAGCTGGGAGAACCTGATGAGAGTGGCAGGAGGAGACCTATCCCCATAAAAGGCTCTGAATTTATTATGGACATTGATACAGTAGTAGTGGCAATCGGTCAGGGAGCTAACCCTTTACTTGCCCAGACTACTCCTAATCTAAGACTGAACCATAGAGGTTATATTCAGATAAATGAGGAGACTGGCCAGAGTAGTATTCCTCAGATTTTTGCTGGTGGAGATATTGTCACTGGTGCTGCTACAGTGATTGCCGCTATGGGGGCGGGCAAGAAAGCCGCTCGGGGCATAGACAAGTATATACGCAGCAAGGTTACTTGTGGGGAAGCGAGTATCAAAAAGATTGATTGACGAGATGCGAAAATTGTGAATAGTGAATGGTGAATAGTGAATCGCAAAAGAACCAAACGGTTGTACGCTTTTATTGACAATTCACGATTCACGAAATACGATTCACCAAGAAGACTGTTTATCCCCATAATCTACTCATAAACACTATTACCAGGGCAATCAGGACAACAAAAGCAACCGGGAGAAGAAGCATTTTATATATTTTCTTAAAATCCGCCTTGAAATATTGCTTGGTTACTATAAGACAGAGATGAACCGGAGATAAGAGAATTCCCGCAAATCCTCCCGCATAAGCAAACATTACATAAGTCAGGTTGGGCTCACTCTGGTAAATAAGGGGCAGAAGTAGGGGAAATGCCATACCAACAAAAGCAGCAGTGATTCCGGTAAGAAGCCCAATAATAAAAGGAATAAGAAAAAGGAAGAGTAGAGGTGAAGCTCCCAGGTCTTCAAGAAAGGCGGGAATTCCTGATAACAAAGGGGACATTTCGATAGTTCTTTTGAAGATCATTACCGAAGCTATTAGAAAAAGCATTTCCCAAGAGAAGCTCTCTTCAATAACTAAGAATATTCTCTTTCCTTTTATTTTTGCCACAGCAAGAAAAATTCCGGTAATTGTGAGTAGAGCCAGAATCAACTCGATTTTAAAAACCAAAACCAAAAAGATTATGGCCAGAATAGGCCATATGTTAATGATGAAGCTGAGAAGACCCTTAAAAACCTCTCTCGGTTTTCTGTTATTGGTTAGATTCTGGGGGAAAGAGATTTTTCTCGTGCCAAAAAACAATCCGGCAAAAATAGCAGCCAGAGTTAAGGGAAGTTGAGCAATAATGATTTTTCTGATAGAAACATTAAGTATGGCTGCTGTTAGAATAAGCGCGGGGTAAAGTGGCCAGCAGTACTCCCAGATATGACGGAACCAGTAATTTAAGAAGGTTTTGCTTTCAGTGTTTATTCTTAAGTTCCTACTGGATTCCTCCACCATAGGAGCGGAGAATAGTGCTCCGGCAGGCATGGGCAGGAGTCCCAAAAAGGCCGGCGGAATAATTAAACTGAGGCGAGGATTTCTGATAAAACTCTCCAGAGAAACTACTATATTCCTTAAGTTACCTTTTTCCCGCAAGAGATTGCTTAGAAAAATGACCAGAATAATAATAGCAAATAACTCTAGAGTAGCCGGATCAACCACAGCCAGGATTATGTTTTTTGCTAAAGTGAGGGGGGTTGTCCTGAAGATAATTCCTGTTATTATTGAAATAGAAAAGATAATTATTCCTAAATGCCACTTCCCCTTCAATTATTCTCTAGCCCCCATCCTCTTCTAATCTGCGTCCACAATAAGGACAAAAGGGAACCTTCTCCTGGTAGAGGTTGCCACAATAAGGACATACATAAGTCCCACTTGTTGAGCGGGTTTGTCCCATAGACTTTGGTCTTAGAATAGTAGACTTTGGTCTTAGAATAAAATAAAGGGGTAAAAAGATAATTAATACAAGCCATACTCCTAAGAACCAGGCGACAATTGCACCTTGACTATAGCCTCTTTTTTTGGCATCAGAGGCCACCCACCAGGCAATAAGTAAAGGTACAATTATAGCAATATATAGCATCAATAATCACCCACCGACATTTATTCTATCATCCAAACTACCAGTAGTTTAACATCGAACTTTGTTATTGTCAATAATTACCCATTTTCTATTTCGACGACTCCAGGTTCGACGATTTCTCTTTTGTACTGGAGAACTTACTCAACTACCTCAAAATCAATGGTTTCTACAGTACTCTCGTCCCTGAATACATCGTGTAGGACTATTTTATAGGTGTATTTTCCTGAAGGAGCAGCAGTTAGAAGTAAGTCATTAGTCACATAGATATCAAGTAAAGGGGTCGCAGTGTTAAAGTGCATATTCAAAGCAGCAAGACGTTCCGTTAAGACCTCTCCTGTATCGTCGAGAAGGATTATGTCCTGTGTGAACCAAAATTCATATCTGCCTTCGCTTATTTTAGTGAAGATGTTGACTGGTTCATAGTAGATATAATACTGTTTCCCCACTTCAATCTTAGCTTCCTCTAGTGGCACATAGGCGCCTAGAGTGACAATGCTGCGGCAGAGATTTAGCTTTTTGATTCCAAGTTCGCCTTGATTCTGAATCCTGACGATATCTTCCTTGAGCTTTAATATCAGCTCTTCGTTTGTCTGTTCGGCAAAGACATTCCCCGTGAGCACTGCTGCCATAACAAGCAACATAACAGCTATTCTCACTAACAGATTCTTTTTCAATTGTTTTACCTCCTCACTATTATTTTACACTTGGCTTCAAATCCCTCTTATTCTTGAGAACTGTCTTATATTTTGTTTGCGAGATACGAGCGACTAGATACGAGATACGAATTTGGTGCCGGAGGTGGGATTTTTTCTCCCCCCTCGCTTCGCTTCTCCTCCCAAACCGGCCAGTCTCGCTGTCGTTCACTCCGCTCACTTTCCCTCCCCTGGAGGCGCTCAACTTGGCTTCAAATCCCCCTCCTTGTTTCCAGGAAGTATCTAATGTCTTGTTTGCGAGATACGAGCGATTAGCAACGAGCAACGAATCATGGTGCCGGAGGTGGGATTTGAACCCACATGAGGGGTAAGCCTCACTGGATTTTGAGTCCAGCGTGTCTGCCAGTTCCACCACTCCGGCATATCCTTCTGTTGCCTCATCATAGCCTAATTCTTGTAACTTTGCAAGTTTTGTTTTCTCTCTATTCTTTTTTTTTGGTGTCCATATAGTGTCCATGCGTCGACCCAAAATGTTGATGGCACGACGTTTGTGAGCCGGAGAAAGATGTGAGTATCTCATGGTCATCTCAAGGCTCTTATGACCCAATAGTTCTTGGACTGTTTTCAGATCGATTCCTGCCATCACCAAATGCGATGCGAAAGTGTGCCTTAAGTCGTGAAATCGGAAATGTCTTATTCCCGCTCGTTTCAGAGCATTATTGAATCCACCCCTTATGTCTCCATAGGGATGTCCGTCTTTCTTACAGAAAACATAAGAACTTTTAGAATTCTTCTTGGCGTTACGAAGTGTTTTGAAAATCATATCATTCATGGGAATTTCTCTTACCTCCCGATTCTTGGTCTGTTCGACATAGATGATTTTATTATTGAAGTCAACGTCGCTCCATTGGAGACCCAAAATCTTACTTTTTCTCATTCCTGTATTGAGGGCAACTAGTACCATACGCCGCAAGTAATCCGGGCAGGCATGAATCAGCCTTGCTATCTCTTCCTTTTCAAGATAACGGGTTCTTTTGTTATCCACCTTAAATAGTCTCACGGAAGTTATGGGATTACTTCTTATTTTGCCCCACTCCTTAGTTTTGCTGAAGATATGCTTAAGGCAAGCTATTTCTCTGTTTACTGTGCTAGGGGATACTTTCCTTATTCTTTCTTTTTTGTACTTTTCCACATCAAGGGGAGTTATCTCTTGGATGGTCTTGTCTCTAAAGAGAGTGGCAAGATGATTTACGCTTATCTCATCTCGCCACGAGGACCTTTTATTAGGCTTAGAGTACACTTCTAGATACTCCTCAGCCGCCTCATAAAAGGAAATTAGTGTTTCCTTTTTGATGTCAAAAAACTTCCCCTCGGCAATCTGAACTCTTCGTTTTTTCAGTACGAGCTCAGCTTGTTTTTTACTGGGTCCTACCCGCTCCCTTTTTCTTTTCCCGTTGGGGAGATAGTAGTCTACGTACCAATTTAAACCTTTTTTGTACACTCCCATTTATTACCTTTCTTAAGTAAGGAATTATTGCCCATAAAATTGCAATAAACTCTTGTGTCGATCAATATAATGAATTCCTTCTTTCAGAATTTCCGCTGCCTTGTCTTATTTTCGTCAATCCAGTCGTCCAAGTCCTTTATGTCAAACTCTGTTCTTCTCCCGAGTTTAACGAAAGGTATTCGCCGCTGACTAACCCACGAATACAAGGTATGGATACTGATACCGAGCATTTCTGCAGTTTCTCTCACGCTAAGAAGTCTTTTTTCTGACATTTTTGTCCTGTGTTGCTAATGAACCACTTTGGGACGTTGGAGGTGCGTTCCCTTCAAAATACTTATAGAGTGCGTAGATACCTCCTCCGATTAAGACGGCTCCTACAATTAATAGCCAGTAGTCGTTTCGATTTGCGGACCGCAGTCGCTGAAGGTACGCCGAGACTGTTTCACGAGATACACCGATGCGCTGAGCGATCTGTGAATAGTTGAAGCCTCGGTTGTGGAGGTCTACGATTTCTCTCAACCACACTGGGTTGAGCCCATTTTTCTTGGCTACCTTAACATACGTCATATTGATTTGGTCTACATTGCTCTGCGTATTGTTTATCATCTTGTCCCCCTTTTTCTCGTTACGCCACCATTATAGCATATCAATTTATTTTGTCAAGAGTTTATAGTGAACGGGTCAGTAGATCGTTGATAGGTGTGCCCTCTTAAGGGTAAAAAGAATTTGTTAGAACGGGTGGTATGCCAGACTTGGAGGAATATCTCCAAGAGACAAGAAAGCAAGAATCTAGCTGACAAGGATACAAACTATCACTGCACTAATTAATAGTTGTTAATTTAACCTATTAGGCTATTTTGGGATGGGATTAAGAATTACTTTGTGAATTCTAGTAATTGCTTATCAAGTTTACTACGAAAACGTATCAATCACAAGAATTAGCTTAAATACATGCTTAATTCGGTGTATAGAGTGAACTGGAAGGGAGCCAAAATTCTACTTGGTTGACTTAGGGGGGAAATGAATCTTTTTGGTAATGATTCGGGTCGGAGAGGCGGACGATGTTAGAACCTTTTTTCAGCTTTCCACAGATGAGATTCAGATTCCGGTTTATGGTCTTCCGGTCTGACCAGAACCAGATAAACCATTGCTTAGTAGCAGGGGAACGATAGGATTCGAACCCTCGAGACTAAATTAGGACATTTCTGCCTTCCTGAACTGACCTGTATTTTCGCCTGTAAGTAGCTTTGGCAAAGGATTTTCTATTTTTATCTACTTATATCTATTTCGATGTATTTATACCTATTTTGGTAGAGAATGGTCACAATTTGGTCACAAGTTTTTAGGCTCAATTTAGTACCTAGAAGATATTCTAGTCTGATTAAGCCGCAAAGTCAAATTTATTGAACTAGATCCTTTTAGCAATAAGGTATATGCAAGACTTTGGCATCTTTTAATGCGAAATCGGCCTCAAATCCGCTCTGGATATGGGCTAATACGTTAATAACTTAGTCACTTGGAAGCCCTAGACGGTCTCTTTCTGTGAGG
>NJBQ01000050.1 GCA_005223095.1 Candidatus Aerophobetes bacterium Ae_b3a | reverse complement strand
ATAACCGAACTATTTCATTTCTGTTCCTAAATCAGTATGTTTGGGCTATTCTTTGCTTTACTTCTTTTAGACACTTTTCGGGACAGCCCAAAACTTTTTCTTGTATTTGCAGCATACCATGAAAAAGGAAAAAGTCTATCCTTCAGGTATCCTCTGATACGTAACAGGGGGTTGACAAATTTTTTTTATTATCTATGATATAAACGGTTGCGTAAACGTTTGTATGAAAACACGAATAACCCTTAGCCATGTTGTTTTTAACATCAGTGGAAGAGTTGTGGAAAAAAAACTTGAACACATTGAAGCAGAGAAAGGTAGGGCTAAATACTTTGTAGAAATTGGAGGAAAAAAGTAATTCATCAAGCAAGTATTAAGCCGAACTCTAAACATTTATAAGGCAACATTCACCACTCAGCATGCTTTTGATATTTTAACTAGATTAGGCTTTGAAATAAGAGAGACAACCTAAAGAAAGAATTATTTCTTTGTTAAGGAGAATGCAAGGGTGGCAAGAGTGCAAGTGGGGGGAGGAATATTTTTAGCTCTTTCTTGTAAGAAAGATAGTTTTGGCAAGCTGAACTCTTTAAAGGATAGGCGATGCTTTATGCGTTGTCTATCCTTATTTTTTATATTTTGCAGAGGAGCCTGTGGACTAGACCGTCAGGGTACGGGATTGTCCACGGAGATCTAGCAGGATTTTCCTAATATTCCGGTAGGCTCTTTTGCTCCGACGAGAAATAAATATTTGTAAGAAAAATAGAGAAGCCAAAAAGAAGGCCAGGAGGAGGTGAAAGAGGGACCCAGGCCTTTAGTTGGACAAATGGCAGGCTTGCAACGAGAAAGACCGAGAAATGCGTTTCTTATGGGTGCCTTTGCACCCCAAGTAAAAACGTCTTAGGAGGCGTAAAGTGAAAAAGTTAAAGCGACGAACAACCAGTACTTTGATCATGGCTGTCTTGCTGGTAACGGTGTTTGTAACTCAAGCTGGTGCAGTCGACTGGCTTGCAGAGGAAGACATAAGTAATATGCCTTCCACAACTATTCGTTACTGGTATTATGAGACTCCAGAAATGACCGCGCTTGGAAAACTGGAAAAAGAGAAATTCGAAAAGCTCTTTCCCAATATCAAAGTGGATGCAAGAACGGCTCCACCAGCTGTGGACAACTGGGAATTGATGTCTTTCGTTGTGGGCGGTACCAATTCACATATTCATCACTCCGTAAACAATGAGTCCTTATGGTACATTGACCACGATATGCTCTTTCCTCTAGACCGATTGCCTGGCTTTGCCGAAGAGCTCAATAGATTCGAACCTCAAATGACATGGAAGTGGAAAGATGGACACTCTTATGCCCTGCCTTGGTATGGTGCGACTACCATGCTTATGTACAACAAAGAGATAGCTCAAGAGGTAGGACTAGATATCAACAATCCACCTGAGTTCTATGATGAGTTCTTAAAGTGGGCAGAGAAACTGACTGAAAAAGATGCCAGCGGGAAGACTGTTCGATACGCAGCAGCTATAGATCCACGAGAAGCCTGGTGGCGATTCATAATAACTGGATACAACCTGTATATTGCGGCTACAGGATCGGGAGATTATATCTCTGAAGACGGTACGCAAGTTACCGTTGCCGATACGCCACTCCAACGGAAACCTTTTGAGTTCATTTACGAGCTGGTTGAGAAAGGATATTTCACTAACGAGATCTATAAAGTGAATCCAGTTTATGGTGGGCTAACTGCTATAAATTGGAACTTCTCAGCCGAAACAATTTTCGATGTCAAACGGAATGCTCCTCCTGGATTCGAATACTTCTTAGGTCCGTATCCTAGGCCAAAAGAATCGCCAGTTGAGAGATTCGTCGGTAGGCTATTTGTACGCGAGCTTGTGTTAATGCGAGAACGGTTCTTACGAGGAGAGGCCGGAGACAGGGTTAACAGAGCAGCCTGGGAATACATGAAGTTCCTAGAAGCAGATGAGCAGTTAGCGGGTATGTTCAAAGCGGAAGGAATGTTGCCCTGTATTAAGACTTTCGAAACAGATCCGCTGTTTACAGCCGAGATTGAGAAATATGGCGCACCGCTAGGTCAGCTACTCGAAGCTAGGAGCGGCGCTGTTCACATGGATTTGAATAGTGTAAAAACTACCGAGGTACAAGGTGCTCTGACTCTTCTAATCGTCAAGTTACAACAAGGGGTAGACCCAGCCGAGGCATTAGCTTGGGCAGTGGAAGAAGGGAATAAAATATTAGCGGAGTAGTATGCTCATTTGGAGGTTTAACTAAGAAACTCCGTTGGGAGAGAAGCTGCTTTTTTTGAAGTAGCTTCTCTCCCTTCAATCGAAGGAGATAGATATGTTAGGGAGAAGGCAAAAATGGGATAAGGTAGCTATTATTTTCATCTTACCTTGGTTTATTTTTTTCTGCTCTTTTACTTTTTACCCGGTCTTTACGGCTCTCTTGGTAAGCACGAATGAATGGAACCTTTTCGAAGGCACATTCCGATGGATTGGCTTCTCACAATATTTGAAGCTGTTTCACGATGCGAAGTTCTATCAGTGCCTCTGGAACAACTTTGTTTATTTAGGGATTCAAGTCCCACTATCTATTTTCGGTGGTATACTAATAGCAGTATTGTTAAATCAGAAAGTTAAAGGACGTATATTTTTCCGTGGTATTTTCTTTTTACCTATTATTACGGGTATCGTGGTTCTTGTTATTATATGGTCATGGATGTTTAGCGCAGGCGGAGGCGTGATTAACTATTTCTTGGGTAAAGTTCACTTACCTCCAGTTCCTTGGTTAATTGACCCTCGATGGTCAATGCCTTCAATAGCATTGATGAAAGTCTGGACAGATGTAGCATTCTATGGAGTGTTATTCTTGGGAGCTTTGCAAGGAATCCCTCAAAGTCTTTTTGAAGTAGCTAAAATTGATGGAGCTAGTCAATGGCACATTTTTTGGAGCATCACCTTACCGTTGCTTAATCCGGCTATTGTGTTTGCAGTAATTATGGGCACGATTTGGGGCATGCAGATATTCACTGAGCCACTCCTGATGACCGAAGGTGGTCCACTGGGTTCGAGCACTCCTTTGACCTTATTTCTTTACCGGCAAGGCTTCACTTGGGGACGTTATAGCTACGCTTGCGCGATTGGAATAGTGACTAGTTTGTTGATTCTACTATTTAGCATTATTGAACGTAAATTTATTGAAAGGGTTACCCTTTACTAATTCATCAAGATTATGAAGCTACAACGGATATTAACTTCTAAGTTCCTCTGGAGATTGTTTGCGTATATATGCCTAATAGTAGGTGGCTTTCTTGCTCTATTCCCGTTTTATTGGATGATTCTTAACTCACTTAAGCCTGGGTGGGCGCTTACTCAATGGCCTCCCTCATTTTTGCCTTACAATTTGACCTTGGAAAATTACCGATATGTTTTTAAATTCGCCAATATTGCCCGCGCGTTTTTTAACAGTTTGATTGTTTCAGTATCAGTTGTAGTTTCTAATGTAGTTCTTAGTTCCATGACCGCCTACGCTTTGGCTAAGTTAAGGTTTCCAGGAAGAGAGCTTCTCTTTTGGATAATCATCGCTGTAATGATGCTTCCGTTCCAAATTCTGATGATGCCCTTATACTTATTGATGAGCAATTATAGACTTCTCGACACATACTGGGCCCTTATTCTACCGACCGTAGTTTCCGCATTTAGCATTTTCTTACTCAGACAGGGCTTTCTTTCCGTCCCGGACGACTACATTGATGCTGCAAAAATGGATGGTGCCAGTCACTTTCGTATTCTGTTTACCATAATTTTCTCTATGACCAAGCCAATAATCATAACTGTAATGGTCATAAATCTGTATTGGACTTGGAATGCTTTTCTTTGGCCGTATCTTGTGATTATCCATGATGAGATGACTACTTTACCAGTAATGTTAGCTAGATTTCAGGGTGTTCAAACTTATGATGAGCCGCGATGGGGTGCGATAATGGCAGCATCCACGCTTACAGCGGCTCCGTTAGTTATAGCTTATCTTTTTGCTCAAAAAAAATTCGTGGAAGCAGTGAGTCTGAGTGGATTGAAAATGTAAATACGGAGGTGAGAAGAGAATGCAGGGAATTAAATTTTTGGGAAATAAGAGGATACAAGTAAAGGACTTTCCAAAACCTCAAAGCCAGAGGCAAAACGTGGTGGTGAAGGTCAAAGCTTCAGCTATCTGTGGAAGTGACTTGCATGGTTACTTCCGTCCCGAAGAATCTGAGTTTATTGCTGGCCATGAAGTAGCGGGAGAAATATTTGAAATTGATAGGCCGACTTACTTAAAGGTGGGGGATAGAGTATCTATTCACAACATGATTGGTTGTGGCCACTGTGAATTCTGTCGTTCAGGTGATTGGATCTTTTGCCATCGGGTCAAGATATTGGGACACTCTGTCCATGGCGGTGACGCGGAATACCTGGTGGTGCCAGAGCGAAATTGCTTTCTTCTGCCAAGCGATCTATCTTTTGAGCAGGGTGCTCTACTGGGAGATGCTGTGGGTACACCCTACCGTGCTATTAAGCGTCTGGGGGTAAATGGAACTCATACCGTTGCTTTATTTGGTTTGGGTCCAGTCGGACTCGGGGCTCTTTTAATTCTAAAACTTCTCAACTGTAAAGTAATTGCTGTAGAAATTAGCCAATACAGACTAGATATGGGCAGAGAATTTGGGGCGGATGTTGTTTTGGATCCAAGAAAAGAGGATGTGCTGGCAAAAGTTAAGGAGTTTGCTAACAAAAAAGGTATAGATGTTTCTATAGATTGTGCTGGGCAAGCAATTACAGAAAATCAAGCTTTAGAGGTTGTAAAAGAGGGGGGGAGAGTGGCCTTTGTTGGGGAAAATGCCTCTGCTACAATAAAACCTAGTGATCAGTTTATTAGGAAGGAGTTGATAGTTATCGGTTCTTGGTATTTCAATGTTGGGGAATATGAGGAATTAACAAATCTCGTTCAGCGTGGTTTAGGTATAGAAAAAATAATCACTCACCGTTTCAATTTAGAAAAGGCCGAAAAAGCTTTTGAAACTTTTGCTAGCGGACAGTCCGGAAAAGTGATTTTCCGATTTGATTGATCGTTTTTTGGAAAAAACTAGGAGGTCTGAGATGGCAATTCAGCTAGGCTGTTCAACCATTGTTTACCGTGAAGAAAGTCTGGAAGTCGCATTGGCACAGATTGCGTTACACCAATTTCACTCCGTTGATATCGGAATGATTCCAAGTTTTTGCCCGCATTTTAATCCACTGCTGGCTAGCGAAGGTGAAAAAGCAAAACTTGGGGAACAACTCAAAAACATGAATCTCGTGGTGTCTACGTTAAACGTGTGTAGCGGCGATCTAAAAAAACGGGATGAAGAAATTAAATTTATTAAGAGTTCTTTGGATTTAGCGAAAAATCTGGATACTTACGCAGTTACCGTTCAATCCAGTGCCTCAGTTTCGCCTCAAGATTGGCTAAACGTCGCTAAGCAACTAGCAAAGGACTTCAAAGAACTGGCAGGCTATGCACAAAGTGAAAGACAAGACCTAGCCATAGAGATGCACAAAGAAGCGTTCATTGAAACGCCAAAACAAGCCATGGATTTTCTCGATCTGGTAGACAGAGAAAACATCGGAGTAACTTTTGATCCGGCTCATCTAGTATGGGCGGGTATAGACCCAGCGAAAGCGATTTATCAGTTAACAGACTTAATAAAACATGTTCACATTAAGGATGCCCGGGGCAAAGATATCCATTTGTCGGTTGGAGATGGTGAGGTAGATTTTCTAAGTCTTTTTCAAGCTTTGGAACAGACTAACTATACACGCGGGCTGACGCTAGAAATCGAACCACTAAGCAGCCATCTCCAGGACATCAATAACGAAGTTAGGAAAAGCACAGACTATCTAAACCAAATAACTGGAGCGTAGAAAAAAAGGGGTGCGTTTTAAGAGTACCAATGGTTGCTGCCTCCCCTGGGTCAGAGTACTCCTCGTAATTCCTATCTAGCCTTCCTTTTTTGATTTCTTTATTAAATAGTAACTAATCATCAGGGCTATTCCGATAAACAGAAAAAAGAAACCAGGGATATATAACCACTTACTTAGTTCTCCCAGAATCTGTGCCAATAAAAAAGCAAATCCAATTCCTATCAGCACTAACCCGCCAATTAACATTCCCTCTGGCCTGGGAACTTGAGCCTGACGTAGTTCTTCTGGCTTAATTCCTTTCTCAATCATAGCCATTTTTTGGCGGTGCTCGGTGTATATAGCAATTATGGCAACACATACACCGGCCAGCGGAACAAGTACCCATACTAATGCAGGCATTTTCCCCTCCTTATTTATGTTGTTATTGGTTGGTAGATTAGCCAAAGTTTATTTATGCTATTCTATACGTCTTCTCAAAAAAATCTAGTATATCCTGGGGATGAGGAGGACAACCTGGTATGTATCCCCCTTTTCCCCGAAATTTTCCGGTGCAGAGACCAATATTGACTAATTTACCTTTACATTTATCCGGGAGCTTAACATTCTGACCAAATATCAGGGTATAGCCTTTAAGGAGCTCAGGCCTGTCTTCATTTTCTTCGATATTGGCAATGAAAGATGTTACTGTGTTTCTGCAGCCACTGCAGGCACCCTTTTCGTAAATTTCAATCCCTTTTTCCTTCCAGAACCCAGAATCTAATTTCACCTGTTTAAAGGGCCTTTTTACCTTCTCGATACTAGTGCCCAATACCTGGATGCGAGAAAGGTCAGCGCATCCCATTCCCTGCTCAAAAGCCAGCTTTACGTATTCTATTTTTAAGGGGTCGATTCCCATCACGGCTGCTGCTACTGTATCGGCTGCCACAGTATCCAAAGAGGAGATAATTATTCCTAAGTTTACGGGCGTGCCATGTGTTGGACCCATTCCCTCCATACATACCGTACCATCCAGGACGGTAATCTGAGCTAAGACCAATTTATTTAAGTCCACAATGGATTGGGCTAGTCCCCATTTGTGGAATCTCTTTTTATCCTTTTCCTGCAGAATCCCCTTCATATTTTTCAGTCCAAGTGTTGCCGGAAAGACATCATGGGTTTTCATTACCGGGACATTGATGATTACATCTGCTTCCATAAAGATTTGAGGGATTTTTATTCTCCTAAAAATCTTACCATTGGGTATTCCCATAGGCACAGCCTTGGCTTTCTTAAAGTCAATCAGAGCTACCCCTATTCTAGCGGAAAGTTCTTTTAATCCAGTGACGGCAAATACTTCCTCCGTTTTATGACCTACTGCGGACCCATCGGCTATAGACACTCTTACCGCTCCTGCCTTTTTTGCTAGCGCACAAAGAGCCCTAATCACCAAGGGATTTGTTGTTGCGCCAGTCCTGTAATGATAGGGCGCAATAAGATTTGGTTTAATTAGGATTCTATCTCCCGCTGAGACTAAGCTATCCAGGCCTCCAATGAGGTCAAGGCAGTCTTTGACTGCTTTTTTCACACTTTCATAATGGTGAATTTTCTCACACTTGACTATAGAAACCTGCGCTTTCTTAATCATCTTGTATTTTTTATTTACCTATTTTTTCTTCTAACCAATCTATTACTACTTTTTCCAGATTGACCTTGTTTAATTTATTTATCTCAGGAATACCGGCTGGACTGGTGACATTTATCTCCACTATTTTTTGTCCTATCACATCAACTCCAGCAAAATAGATTCCATCTCTTAGCAGGCGGTTAGATAAATATTGACAGATTTTTTCATCAAGAGGAGTAATTTCAGCCGGAAGGAATTTGGCCCCTCTGTGGATATTTGCTCTATAATCATCAGCAGGTGGAACTCGGCACATTGCTCCGACAGGTTTTCCCTCCAGAATAAGAATTCTCTTGTCTCCTTGCTTTATCTCAGGCAGATATTCTTGAGCTATCAGGAATTTTTTCCCTTGCTCGGTGGCCATTTCCAGCAAAGAGTTGAGGTTGATATCACCTTCTTGCAGGCAAAGCACTCCTCTTCCGCTGCAATCACCCAAAGGTTTTAAGATCATCTTTCCACCTATTTGCCAGAGAAATTTCTTTAGCTTGGCAGGTTTTTTGCTTACCAGGCTGCGAGGGGCAAAGAGAGGAAAGTTGAGTACATACAGTTTCTCATTTGCCTCTCTTATCCCGCGGGGACTGTTAATAATAAAGGTAGGAGGAGAGACATATTCCAGAATGTAGGTGGAGTAGAGATAATCGAGGTTAAAAGGGGGGTCTTTACGGATGAATATGGCCTGAAGTCTGTCCAGTCTCATCATCTCTGGCCGAGCTATAATGAACCTATCTTCTTTTCTTTCTACTATTTTGCTTAAACTGCCCCAGACCTTCTTACCCTGAAGTTCAAGGTCTTTAATCTGTAGATAGAATACTCCATACCCTCTTTTCAGGCATTCGGTAATCAAGCAGCAGCTTGTATCCTCATCAATGCTGTCCAATTTATCAAAAGAATCCATTATGAATGCGATTTCTAAAGCCACCTCTTCCCTCCCCTATATTTATAGCAAAGAAAAAGAATAAGTCTAGTATGTTTGACACAAGAAGATATAAGTATAGTATAGATTGCAAAGCTATACAGGAAAATGTCGTAAATGAGTGAAATAATTATCCGTCGTCAGGAACTAATAGACTACTTCTTGAATTTTTGCTCTTCTCAGGCAAAAATAAGAATAGGAGCAGAGTTTGAAAAGTTGGGCGTTTTTTACCCCTCAGGGAAGGCTATCCCCTATAGTGGCAGAAGAGGGGTAGCTAATGTTCTTTCTCATTTAAGCCAGAAGTTTGGATGGGAGTCGGTAAAAGAGGATGATAAGCTCATTGCTCTTTCCCGAAAGGGTAGCTGGATAACTCTGGAGCCCGGAGGCCAGATAGAGCTAAGTAGCAGTGTCCTGAATAATATTCATCAAGTAAAAAAAGAATGGGAAAATTTTGTAGGAGAGATCAAATCTTTTTCAGAACCTTCTAATATAAAATGGCTGGGCTTGGGAGTTCAACCCGTCAGTCACCTGGAGGATATAGAGTGGGTACAAAAGCATAGATACAAGATTATGGCTCCTTATATGGCTAAGCATGGAGAGCTCAGTCATCATATGATGAAAAAGACAGCTTCAATACAGGTAAGTGTGGATTATTCTGATGAAGATGATTTTAGCAGAAAGATGCGTACCGCTCTATGTCTGGCACCTATCATAACTGCTATTTTCGCTAATTCCCCCATCTCTGAAGGCAAGATAAATGGTTTCTTAAGTGAAAGAGCCCATATTTGGAATTATACGGACCCTGCTCGTTCTGGTCTCATTGGGGAAAGGTTTTTCTCTAACCCACAGTTTTCCTCTTATGTCGACTATGCCCTGGAAGTTCCTATGTTCTTCATAATAAGAGATGACCAGTGGATTGAAGTCAAAAAGAGGACTTTCTCTGAATATTTTAAAAAGGGATACCAGGGCTATAGGGCTAGCTGGGATGATTGGGAGCTTCATCTTTCTACTATTTTTACTGAAGTAAGAGTTAAGAGTTATATAGAGTTGAGATGTGCTGATTGTCAGAGGACACGACTTACTCCTGCTGTTCTTGCTGCCTGGAAAGGTATTCTATATAACCAAGAGGCCATTAGAGCAGTATCCTCGCTAATGAAAGGTCTATCCTGGGTAGAACTGCATAATCTTTACTTTACTGTTCCCAGGGAAGGTTTGAAAGCCAAGTTGAAAGGGGTAAGGCTGCTCGATATTGCTAAAGAACTATTAAAGATAAGTTACTCTGGTTTAAAAGAGCAGCGACAGTTTAGTCAGGATGGGGAAGATGAGAGTGTCCATCTTGAACCCATTATGGAACTTATCATAGAGGATGAGATGTGCCCAGCAGAAATAATAATTAAGAACTGGAACAGTAGCTGGCACAGGTCTATTAACAAATTGATTGAGTATAGCTCCTATTAGAATTTGTCAGCCCTGCCAATTTCTCCACATTTTACAAATTTCATATCCTTTTTAGAGGGTGTAGAATACCAATCAAGGTTCTGTAAATAATTGACAAGTTGCATTTTTTGGCTATAGTAACACTGTTCAGCAGGGGGATGACTGAATGTTCACAATATTTTTGGTTAGCGTAATTGTAATTTCATTGTCTGGCGTAATGATGCCAGGACCTCTATTCGCCATGACTGTTGCTAAAAGTTACAATAATCCTGCTTCAGGAGCATTGGTAGCTTTGGGGCATGCAGTGATAGAGATTCCTTTAATATTTCTGATATATTTTGGTTTTGCTAAATTTTTGAAGTTGACTCAACTGCAAATTTTCATTGGTGTAGCTGGTGGGGCCATACTGATTTATATGGGAATGGATATGATCAGGTCAAGGAAGGCTATGGTTGAAGAGGGCAAGGACTTGCCTTATGGTTCATTTGTGGGTGGGATTATTACCACGGCTGTTAATCCCTATTTTCTCTTATGGTGGGCCAGTGTTGGTGCAGCTCTTATTGTCAAATCCATAGCCTTTGGACTAATGGGTTTTGTTCTGTTTACGGTGATACATTGGCTTTGCGATTTCGCTTGGCTATCAGGTATATCCTTGGTAATTCATCGATTACACCATTTATGGAGTAAGAGGGTGCACAGGGCAATATTTAGTTTATGTGGTTTGCTTATGGTTGGTTTTGGTGTCTGGTTCATAGGTTCGGTTATTTTTTCCTGATTCCTAAGAATTTGTATGCTCATGGAAGGATATTCTCTGAAGTTTTTGGAGAAGCGTTGAAAGAAGGTGAGTCGTACCTAGTATCTGGTATCTCGAGAAAAGGATTCGAGGCGTACAAGGTAATGTGCTGCACTAGATACGAGATACGAACAACGAGATGCGGACATAAGGGAGGCTAAAATGGATTTCGAAAAAGTGAAAATGAAAATTCCGGCAGAGGCAAACATCATCATTGGACAAACCCATTTTATCAAGACAGTAGAAGACCTTTATGAAGTGATGGTTAATTCTACAGCGGGGGGAAAATTTGCTATTGCCTTCTGCGAAGCATCAGGTCCTTGCTTGATAAGAGCAGAGGGAAATGATGAGGAGTTAAAAGCAATAGCTATTGAGAATGCCAACGCCCTAGGAGCTGGGCATATATTTGTCATTTTATTAAAAGATGCATTCCCGCTGAATGTTCTTAATGATATTAAAAACTGCCGGGAGGTCTGTTCGATATTTTGTGCTACCGCAAATCCTGTAGAGGTAGTGATTGCTGAAACAGAACAGGGTAGGGGAGTTATGGGAATTATAGACGGATTCAAGCCCAAAGGTATAGAAAGAGAAAGAGATATTAAGCTTCGTAAGGAATTCTTGAGAAGAATAGGATATAAGCTTTAGGAGTAAGTGAGTTATGCCGGCAAATTTACCTCCTCAATATTATGAGGCTGAGAAAAGGTTTAGGCTTGCCCGAACTGATAAAGAGAAGTTGGTTATTCTCAAAGAGATGTGGGCTATTATGCCCAAACACAAAGGAACTGATAGGCTTCAGGGTGAACTTAAAGCAAAGCTCTCTCAATTAAAAAAGGAGATGCAAACAAAGAAAAAGAGTGGTAAAAGTTTCTATACTCACCATATTGAAAAAGAAGGAGCAGCACAAGTAGTCCTCATTGGGCTGCCTAATGTGGGAAAGTCTCAAATAGTCAGCAGTCTTACTAATGCTACTCCTCAGGTAGCTTCTTATCCCTTTACTACTAGAGAACCTCTTGTGGGGATGATGCCTTTTAAAGATATAAAGATTCAGCTGATAGATACTCCTCCTATAACGGAAGAACTTATAGAACCATGGCTGCCGGAGATTGTCAAATACGCTGATTATGTTATCCTGGTTGTTGATCTGGGAAGCGAAGAGGTTTTAAACCAGATAGATGTTATATTGAAAAGATTAGAGCAATCTAAGGTCAAGCTTGCAGCAAAAGAGGAAGAGAATGATGAGTTGAATACCCATTTTTATAAAAAAACAATGATTGTAGGCAATAAGAATGATATACCAGATGCCGAGGAACACTTTAGAGTGTTAAAAGACTTACACGGCGATGATTTTCTTCTGTTCTCTATCTCCGCAAAAGAAAGGGAAGGATTGCAGGAACTTAAAAGAAAGATTTATGAGGAGCTAGCTATTATTCGTGTATATACAAAGGAGTCGGGGAAGTCTGCTGATATGGATGACCCTATTGTTCTAAAAAAAGGGAGCAGGCTTATTGATGCAGCTAGAGTTATCCATAAGGATTTTGCCTTTAAGTTAAAATATGCTAAAGTGTGGGGGTCAAGTAAGTTTGATGGTCAAAAGGTAGATAGAAATCATCTCTTAGAAGATGGTGATGTTGTTGAGTTTCACCTTTAATAGCGTAGAGCGTTTAGCGGATAGCGTATAGTGAAAACAAAAAGCAAAGAAAATAGCGGACAATAGGTGAGTGGCGCCCTCTCCCCTTTTTGTGTTCATTGTTCGTAGTTCATTGTTCATTGACCTGCTAGCCCCTTAGCCAACCGGTTCATTGTTCGTTGTTTCTATGGATGAACTATGATTTTGTGCTTTTTCTTGTTTTTTTCTACGAACTATTAACCATGAACTATGAACTAATCAAGCCAGGGATGGGGTGAGGGGGAATATGAGCAAAAAAGGAAAAGGATGAACAAGAAAGATTTACTAACCCTTAAGGATTGGTCCGGAGAAGACCTAATAGACATAATAGATAAAGCGATTGCTATTAAAGAGAGTCCAGAGAAATACGTTAACCTTCTGGAAAGACAAACTCTGGCTATGCTTTTTCAAAAAACCTCTACTAGAACACGTGTTTCTTTTGAGGTAGCAATGACCCAGCTAGGAGGGCATGCTATTTATCTGGATTGGAGAACTACCAATTTCACTTTAGCTGAAATAGAAGATGAAATAAAATATCTTTGCCGGAATGTAGATATTATTATGGCTCGCCTTTTCAAACATATAGATTTAGAGAAAACAGCCAGAGCCTCAAGAGTTCCGGTAATAAATGGCTGTACAGAGAAGTATCATCCCTGTCAGGCTTCCTCTGATTTAATGACTATTAAGGAGAAAAAAGGTAGATTGGAGGGGTTGAAGTTGGTATACGTAGGAGTGCAGAACAATGTGTGCAATTCTTTAATTAATGGTTGCACTAAGGTAGGTATGAAGATTACTGTGGTAACTCCCATAATCCATGAGCCAAGTGTGGATAAGGAGCTCATAAAAGAGGCAGAAAAGAGTGGACTGTATCAAGCTACCCTGGATATAGAAAAGGCAATTGATGAGGCAGATATTATCTATACTGACACCTGGGTAGATATGGAGCTTTTCCTCGACCCTAAATTTAAAAAAGAGAAAGAGATGAGAATAAAGAAGCTCAAGCCTTATCAGTTGAATGAGAGTCTATTGAAGGGTAAGGATATTCTCATTATGCATGATATGCCTATTCATGAAGGATATGAAATAACCAGGGCAGTGATAGAGAGTTCCCATTCTATTATATTTGAACAGGCAGAGAATCGACTTCATGGAGAAAAAGCTATTCTTCTGAGACTGCTGGGGACAATATGAAATTCTTAAGCTAAGGAGGAAAAAGTGGATTTTACCCTGAATGACGACCAGAAAATGATTTTAGAATTAGTGGATGAGGTGAGTGAGAAAGAATTTGCCCCCCGAGCAGATGAGGTTTCTGCCAAGGGAGAGTTCCCTGCTGAAAATATTAAGAAGTTGGCTGAACTTGACCTATTCGGCATTACTATCCCTGAAGAATACGGGGGATTGGGAATGGATTATCTTACCTGGACCCTGGTTTCAGAAAGAATCTCTCGAGCTTGCACCACCACCGGCTTAATCTTCGGAACTAACCTATTATGTACCTATCCTCTTCTCCAGTTTGGTAATGAAGAACAAAAAAAGAAGTATCTTCCCCCTTTGGCTAAAGGTGAAACACTGGGTGCATTTGCTCTCACTGAACCGGAAGCAGGTTCGGATGCGGGGAATGTCCAGACCACTGCGATAAAAGAGAAGGATTCTTATGTCCTTGATGGAACCAAAATCTTCATTACTAATGGAGAGGTAGCTGGTACCTATATTATCATTGCTAATATGGATAGAGCCAGGGGACCACGCGGTTTAACCGCTTTTATTGTAGAAAAAGGAAATCCTGGATTTACCTTCGGGCAGCATTTTGATAAAATGGGACTGAGTGCTTTGCCCAATGTAGAGCTAATCTTCGATAATTGCCGGATTCCCAGTGAGAATCTTTTGCACAAGGAAAAAAGAGGGTTCAGGGTGGCTATGCGTACCTTCGCGGCAGGGAGAATAGGAGTGGGCATTGGAGCCCTGGGGGTAGCTGAGGCTGCTTTTGAAAAAGCCAAAGAGTATTCTAAGGAGCGAGTGCAGTTTGGTAGGTCCATCTCCAGTTTTCAGGCTATTCAACACATTCTGGCCGATATGGCTACGGGTATAGAGACAGCTAAATACCTTCTTTATCGCGGAGCCTGGCTTCTGGACCAGAATAAGCCCTTTGAGAAGATTTCTTCAATGGGAAAACTCTATGCTTCTGAGGTGGCTATGAAGGTAGCTACCAAAGCTGTTCAAGTTTTTGGCGGATATGGTTATACCAAAGATTATCCAGTAGAACGTTATATGCGGGAGGCAAAACTCTTTGAAATAATTGAGGGAACTTCTGAGATTCAGAGAGGGGTTATCGCTAATTTTATTTTAAAGGAATAAAGCATGCGAATTATTGTTTGTATCAAGCAGGTTCCAGACACAGAGGAGTTAGGGAAAGTAAAGATAAATCCAGCCACTAATACTTTGAAGAGGGAAGGAGTATCCAGTATAATAAATCCCTTTGATGAAAACGCTATTGAGGAAGCTTTGCGGCTGAGAGAAAAGAAAAGTGGAGAGGTAACAGCCCTATCTATGGGCCCTCCACAAGCAGAAGAAGCTTTAAGAAAGACCCTGGCTATGGGGGTGGATAGAGCTATTCTTCTTTCAGATAAGGCCTTTGCTGGAGCAGATACCCTGGCTACTTCCTATGTTTTGGCTGTGGCCATTAAAAAGATAGGAGAGTTTGATCTGATTCTTTCCGGAAAGCAAGCGATTGATGGAGATACAGCTCAGGTAGGGCCGGGGATTGCGGAATGGCTTAACATACCTCAGCTAACCTATATCAGGAAGTTAGAGGTTAATGATAATAAGGTAAGGGCAGAGCGGGTTCTGGAGGATTCTTTTGAAGTGGTAGAGACGTCTCTTCCTTGTCTGGTTACAGTAACTAAAGATATAAATGAGCCTCGCTATCCTTCTCTCAGGGGCCTCCTCAAGGCAAAAAAGGAAGAGATACCCATTTGGGGTTGCCATAATTTGTCAGTAGAAAGAAAAAGAGTAGGAGCGGATGGTTCTCCTACTCAGGTGATTAAGATTTTTACTCCTCAGCCTCCTGGAAAGGGAGAGATTTTTTCAGGAGAGATTTTTGAGGTGGCAGATAGATTGATTAGGGAGATAAAGAAGAGAAAGATAGTATAAAGTTCCTATATCGTATTGCGTATTGTGTCTGGAAGCGTACTTATCCAGGACATGCTCGAGGCGCTCGCGAAACTAGAGAAGCTTTTTCTGGTGTGAGCAATGAGAGTAGCTCAATCCCATTTTAATTCTTTGTAGGAGAAATTAATGGCGAAAATTGAAATCTTGATTGATAAGTGCACTGGCTGTAAGAAATGTATTCCCAGTTGCCCTTTTTCTCTTATTACGGTTGAGGATAAAAAAGCAAAGATAATGGAAGGTTGCACTTTCTGTGGTGCCTGCCTGGAGGCTTGTCCTCTTGAGGCTATCTTGCTGGAAAGAGAAGAGA
>NJBQ01000005.1 GCA_005223095.1 Candidatus Aerophobetes bacterium Ae_b3a | reverse complement strand
TTATTACATAGTGTAATAAAAAATTGGAAATTGTCAAGTGAGGATCAAGTGATTGTCAATGCAAAGTAATTATGTCACCCTTTCTGCAAAATAGAAATGTCATACCCCTACCGCTAAAGCTTCCATTTGACAATTATTGTCTTTCTGGTAAATTAGACTAAATTTAAGTATCGGAGTTTCAGTAATTTACTCGAATCTTTATGAATCAAACTCTGTAGCTAATAGATCAGACAAACGGGGGGAGCAGGCCGAAGGCCGTTGAGGGGGATGTTTTCCCCCTCAATATCTTAAAAAGGGCTGTCGTATGTATCAATACAGTAAGTGGTTTATATTAATGGTTATAGGCATTGCGGCTCTGGCCATTTGGGCTATTTATCCTTTGGGAGAGAAGATAAATTTAGGTCTTGACCTAAAGGGAGGTATGCATCTGATATTGGAAGCCGACCTCAGCAAATTTCCATCGGAAGAAGATGTTGGAGACGCGATGGATTTGGCTATGGAAATCGTCAGAAACAGAATTGACCAATTCGGGGTAAGGGAGCCCACCATCGCTCGCCAAGGCGACAGAAGAATAGTTGTCGATTTGCCGGGTATAGAAGACCCACAACGAGCAGTGGACCTCATAGGAAGGACTGCCCTTCTGGAATTTAAGCTGGTGGATGAGAAGGGAGATGTTAATAGGGCTCTACAAGGAGATATTCCCGAGGATGACCAAATACTCTATGATTCAAAAAAAAGGCCTTATCTGCTGAAAAAGGAGACTCTTCTATCGGGTAGCGCTATTAAAGATGCCCGGGTAGAAATGGGCCAATGGGGACAACCCTATATAGGTCTGGAATTCAAATCTGAGGCGACAGATAAATGGGCTGAAATTACCGGCCAACATGTGGAAGAGAGAATAGCCATAATACTGGATAATGTGGTGAAATCTGCCCCGGTAGTAAAAAGTCGCATTCTTCAGGGTAAGTGCGTCATTGAAGGACAATTTACTATGGAGGAAGCACGCGAACTAAAAATTGTTCTTAAGAGTGGCGCTTTACCCATTCCCCTCAATATTATCCAGAATACCACCATAGGTCCTTCTCTAGGTAAGGACTCTATCCAAAAAGGTCTTTGGGCAGGCATTATTGGCTTTATTGCTGTTTTTGTCTTTATGATAATCTATTATAAGAAGGCCGGTTTGATCGCTAACGCGGCCCTTTTGTTAAATTTGCTCTTTATCTTAGGAGCTATGGCTGCCCTAAAAGCAACTTTGACTCTTCCTGGTATTGCTGGGATGATTCTCATTATTGGCATGAGTATTGATGCCAACGTCATTATATTTGAAAGAATAAGAGAAGAATTGGCTAAAGAGAGAGCTCCTCGTTCAGCGGTAGATGCGGGTTACAAGAAGGCTCTCAGGACAATTCTCGATGCGAATATCACGACTCTTATCGTTGCTCTTATTCTTTTTCAGTTCGGCAGTGGACCCTTGAGGGGGTTTGCTACTACTCTTTCCATCGGCATTCTGGCTAGCCTTTTTACCTCCATAATAGTAACGCGAATTATCTTTAACTTATTGATAGCCGGAAAACCAAGAAAACAAATGAGTATATAGGAAAAACTGATGCGCTTTTTTGGAAAGACTCAGATAGACTTTATCGGCTTGAGAAAAAAAGCCTTTCTTCTTTCAGGAATCATTATAGCTATCGGGATAACCTCTATCGTACTGAAGGGAGGATTAAAACTTGGTCTGGACTTTACGGGAGGAATTGAGGTTCACCTCAAGTTTGAGAAGTCCCCTTCCGTTGCTCGAATAAGGTCTGGACTGGCTAAAATTGGTTTGAGTAAAGCCATTATCCAACAGTATGGAAAGAAAGAAGAGAACCTTGTTCTCATAAGATATAAAGTAGAGGAAGCCTCACAGGAGATAGCTTCAGAAATAATCAACTATCGCAGAACACACAAAGAATTTACCGCCCTGCAGGAACTCAGGAATATACCCGGAATTGAGGCAGTAGATTATGAAGAATTGGTCAGTCGTTTCAGCCTCGATCCCTTAGAAAAGGAAAAAGTTGACCTTAATCAGATAGAGGAAGAATCTCTTGTTTCACTTATTCGCCAGGTTACTCACAGAAAAATAGCGGCGACGATTGAAGAAGGAGTAAAAAGAGAATTTGAAGAAGGAGAAAACTCATTCCTGATTCAAAGCATTAACCTCATCGGACCACAGGTAAGTAAAGAACTTCAGAAAAGTGCTATTCTAGCCATAGTTTTTGCCTTGATAGGGATGCTCATCTATATCGCCTGGAGATTTGAGTTGAAGTTCGCTCTGGGAGCAGTAATCGCCCTGGCTCATGATGTTTTTATTAGCGTAGCGGCGTTATCATTAGGAAATTACGAAATCACCCTTCCCGTAATAGCCGCTGTGCTTACTATAATTGGCTATTCTCTCAATGATACTATCGTTGTTTATGACAGAATTCGAGAAAACCTTAAAACTCAGCGAAAGGGAAAAATACCTCTTAAAGAAATCATCAACCTGGGTATTAACCAATCCCTATCCCGTACAATCATTACATCTCTAACTACCCTCCTGGTAGTCTCGGCCCTGTTTATCTGGGGAGGAGCGATAATCCATGGATTTGCTTTCGCTCTTCTAATAGGAGTGATAGTAGGAACTTACTCTTCCGATTTCATCGCTGCCCCAGTAGTTTATATCTGGAGAAAGAAAAACGTAGCAAAGAGGACATGAGAGTTCTAATAACTGCGGGAGGTACAGGGGGACATATTTATCCTGCCCTTGCCATAGCTTCTTATCTGAGAGAACACCATCTGGCTAATCGTATCCTCTGGATAGGAGGAAGAAGAAGATTAGAGGTGGAGCTCCTGCGCTCGCAAGGATTTGATTTCAAACAAATAAAAGCTTCTCCTTTCCCCAGAGCTTTCTCGCAAAAATGGATTGGATTCCCTTTTAGACTCTTTCTCTCTTTTTTTCAATCTTTCCTCATTCTTCTACAATTTAGACCAACAGTAATTATAGGAATGGGCAGTTTTCATTCTTACCCGGTGGTAATGCTTGCCTTTTTTTTTGGAATTCGCAGCCTGGTATGCGAACAGAATGCAAGTTTTTCCCTAACCAATAAATTTCTACTGCCGTATGTTTCCAAAATAGCCACCAGCTTTCCTCAAACAAATAAAAACCTTTCTAAAAGGATAAAGAATAAAATCCAACTTATAGGTAACCCTATCCGTTTCAAAATTATGGCAACAGGAAGGCAAAAGGGAATAAAAAGGGTCAACTTAAATAAAGATAAATTTACTCTTCTTTTTTTGGGAGGTAGTCAAGGAGCTCATAACTTAAATAAGATAGGAGTGAAAGTCATTCAACTATTAAATAGGCAAAAGAGAATGAGGGATGAAATTCAAGTAATATTTATCACCGGGGAAAATGATTTAAGATGGGTAGAAAATTCCCTGGCACCCTTAAAGATTAAATCATTGGTTTCTTCCTATCTACAGGACATACAATATGCTTATGCCGCCTCCCACCTGGCTATCTGCCGAAGTGGAGCTACAACTATAGCAGAGCTCACTGCCTTGGGGCTACCGGCCATTCTCATTCCTTATCCTTACGCTACAGGGAGACATCAATATGAAAATGCGAGAATTCTACAAGCAAAGGGAGCAGCTCATCTTCTTGTGGAGAATAATCTTACCGGAGATAGACTAAAAAAGTTAATTCTAGACTTAATAGAAGATAAAAGTCTGCTGAAAAAAATGAGCAGGCGAAGCAAAGAACTAGGAAGACCGCAAGCCACTGGAGAAATGGTGGAACTAATCTGCGATTTGGCTAATCGAGTCAAGTAGCACGCAGATCCACACAGATAAACAAGATAAATAAAAGACATTGGACTTTGAACCCTGAACTTATTTTCTGATCACTTCTTTAATCATTGTTTATCTGCGTCCAAAAATCCTATATACATCAGGGCTAAAGCTTTAGGAGAGAAGAATTATGTTAAAAGGAGTTAAATCCATTCATTTCATAGGGATTGCCGGAGTTGGTATGAGTGGATTAGCTAAGGTATTATCAGAAAAAGGCTACAGAGTTACCGGGTCAGACATAAAGAAAAATGCCTTTACCGAGCAGCTAGAAAAAAGAGGAGTAACTGTTTACCAGGGACACAGTCCCTCTCATCTTAACCAGGCCGATTTAGTGATAGCTTCCTCTGTTATCTCTCCTGATAACCCTGAACTTCAAATAGCGAAGAGAAAAAGAATGCGCACTGTCTCACGCGGCGCCCTTTTAGCCGAGCTTGTCAATAGGAAGAAGGGTATCGTTGTTGCCGGAACTCACGGGAAAACGACTACCAGTTCACTCGTCTATTCAATCCTTCGTCAGGCGGGTAAAGATCCAACTATGTTCATTGGAGGGGAAGTCAATGATTTCGGTGCTAATAGTAAATTAGGAAGTAGCGAATACGTGGTAGCGGAGAGTGACGAATCCGATGGTTCTTTTTTGCTTCTGTCCCCCAGCATTTCCATTCTCACTAACATAGAAGACGACCATATAGACTACTATGGTTCCAAAGATAAGCTGGTGCAGGCATTTATTCAATTTACCGGAAGATTGAAACCGGCAGGCACCTTGATAATCAACATCGACGACCCTTGTCTAAGTAACGTTATCAAAAACATCTCTTTGTCCCCTTCTCAAAAACTAATCACTTATGGAATTAGTCCTATGGCTAACTTTTCAGCAAGCAAGGTAAAGTTGAAGCAATTTTCCTCTTCTTATGAAATTAATTATCAGGGGAAAAAGATAGAAGATATAGACCTCTCTTTACCTGGTCAACACAACATATACAATTCCCTGGCCGGCGTTGCTGCCGGGTTAGATATTGGCATAGGGTGGGAAGAAATTAAAAAGGCTCTTCTTCTTTTCTCTGGTGTGAAAAGAAGATTTGAATTAGTGGGAGAGAAGTCCGGTATTTTAGTAATAGATGACTATGCTCATCATCCCACAGAAATAAAAGTAACTCTGGAAGTAGCGGCAAGATTGGAAAAAAGAACAATCGCTATCTTTCAACCTCATCGCTATACCCGCACTAAAATGCTTCTTTCTAAATTTAGCACTGCCTTTGAGAAAGCAGATATTCTTCTTCTAACTAACATCTACGCTGCGGGAGAAAATCCGATTCCTGGAATGGACGGTGAATTGCTATTTGAAAAAGTCAAACAAAAGAGAAGGAAGGCGACCTATTATTTTACCAATTTTCGAAAAATCATTGATTTCTTAGGATGCGAATGCAGAGAAGGAGACCTAATACTCACTCTGGGAGCAGGAAACATAAATGAGGTGGGTAAATCTTTTCTGAAAAATAGTTCATAGTTCATTGTTCATCGATAAGAACGATAGCGAGAAGCATCTGGTATGGGATGATTTATTTATCCTATACGCTAAACGCTATGAAGAGGGCGGAGCGACGGTGAGAATTTTTCTGGCTTGTTCAGGATAACGGGCGATGAAAAGAAGCTCATCGCTAACAAGAGGTTTCTGCGTATGGACATTAGCATAGCGAGCTAGTTCTAGAATGGTACAGGCTTCTCGCTCATTTTTGAACTTGATCTCTAGCTTCTCATAAACGTTCCTGAAACCTTTGATTCCACCATATTCCCCAGTAGTTATTTTCCTGCCTGTTTCTACCATTTCTGGCTCTCCTCGCCCCAATTCCTGAAAGTCGTAGAGCTCGTAGTTACGTCTATCCTTTAGTGCTCCATCAGCGTGGATTCCTGATTCATGGGCAAAGGCATTATCTCCAACTCCCACCTGATTTATGGGGATAGGAACACCAAAAGCATAAGAAGTATACTTGGCTATCCTCCAGGCCTGGGAGAGGTCTACTCTTGCCTCTAATAAGTTCAACTTTTTGGTGCCACTGGACTTGCGCAAAGCTAGAATTACAGAGACTAAATCTGCATTTCCCGTCCTTTCTCCCATTCCATTAATTGTAGTGTTGATATAAGCGTCTACTCCTCCGTCTATGGCTCCCTTGGCTCCAGCTAATGCACAAGCCACAGCCATACCCAGGTCATTATGAGTGTGGATCTCTATGGGAAGCTGAATTTCTTGTGCTAAGTTCTTCACCCGCCGATAGATGGTAGGAGGATCATCACAACCCAATGTATCACAATATCTTATGGTATCAGCACCATGTTGCTTGGCCATCCGAGCAAACTCTATCAAGAATTCGTCGTCGGTACGAGAAGCATCCTCTGCGTTAACTCCTGCCTTCATCTCTCTTTTCTTTGCTTCATCAAGTGCCTCTACCATCATTCCTATTATACTGGGTCTGGAAGGATCCTCTCGGGGATATCTCACTACTCTATTCCCAAATTTTCCCTTTGTCATTTGTTCTGAAGTAGAAATAGAGATGTTTATATGCTTAAGCCCCAATTGATAGGCTTTTTCTACATCATCTTTAACCGCCCTACACCAACCACTAAGGATTATGGGGCGAAGGACTCCCCTTTCGGCCAGTTCAAGGTTAGCCTTAAGATAATTTGTTTCGTGATCGGTAAAAGGGAATCCAAATTCTGACTGATGAATTCCCATCTCATTCAAATAGAGATTAATGATAGTCTTCTCTAACTTAGCCAGTCCCAACCTAGAAGTCTGAACTCCATCTCTATTGGTAACATCTATGATGTAAATCTTGTTTTTCTTTCTATTCATTCCTTAGACCCTTTCCTTGCCTTCGCTTTCTTTACTTCTATTTTCAGGGGAATCTCTACCTCCGGATGTAGTTTAAGAAAAACCTCTTTAACTCCAATGACTCGGATAGGCTCCTCTAAATCAACCTTACGATGGTCTATTTCTATATTAAACTTTTTCTTGATTCCTTGAACAATGTCCTGGGAAGTAATAACTCCGAACAGTTTCCCATCCTCTCCCTTTTTTCTCGATAATATTAGCTTTGCTTCTTTAAGTTTATCTGCTATTTTTTGGGCTTTGAATTTTACTTTTTCTTTCTTTTGCTGAATAATTCTTCCTCTTTCTTCCCACTGCCTAATATTACCAGGGGTAGCCGTTAGCACCAATTTTTTTCGCAAAAGAAAATTCCGTGCATAACCATCAGCTACTTCCACTATCTCTCCGCTGTTTCCAAGCTTATTAATTTTTTCCTTCAATATGACCTTCACTGTCAACCTCGCTGGGTTCATAGTTCGTTGTTCATTGTTCATCGATAAAAACAAAGAAAAATCAAACCACGCTTTACAGCTCATCGACAAAAGAATGTTGGTTTATGCTTTAAAGATTTTAATCAACGAACCATGAACTATGAACAATGAACTATTTTATTTGTAGGGCAAGAGTGCCATTTCTCTTGCTCTTTTTATAGCATTAGAAAGTCTTCTTTGATGTTTAGCACAGACGCCAGTGCGCCTTCTACATTTTATACGAGCCCGACTATCTACATAACGCTGCAAAATCCTTACATTTAGATAGTCCAGTAATTTTGAACGACAAAAATCACAGCTCTTTTTTCTTCTAAGTACTGGTTTTGGTCTCACACATCTCTCCTTTAAGTATAAAAATTTACATTTGTATTGAAGGACACTCCTTGAAAGCAGTGAATAGTCGTTAGTGAATAGTGAATCGCAAACAAGAAGCCAGACGGTTGTAAGGTTTAACTGACAATTCACGATTCACGAAATACGATTCACGAAATGTCCTAAGGTGTCTTTATTCATCAGAAGGAGTGTCGTTTCCCTTTTCTTCTTCAACCAGAGGAACTCTATCTATTTCATTCTGAGTTTCTTCTTCCGAAATTTGTGAGGGAAACTGCTTCTTTAGTCTCTGTAGAAAATCAACTCTTCGAGCAACTACTTCTGTAACCCATTTTCTTATTCCATCTTTATCTTCGTAGTTCCGCACCTGGAGTCTTCCCTCTACAGCTACCTGACTTCCCTTCATTAGATACTCTGAACAGGTTTCGGCTCTTTTCCGCCACACCACAATAGGCACAAAATCTGCTTCTCGTTCGCCCTGTCGGTTAACAAATGGACGATTGACAGCTACGGTAAAGCTAGTTACGGGTGTTCCATCAGGAGTATAGCGAAGTTCAGGATCTCGGGTGAGATTCCCTATCAGGACTACCTGATTCAATCCGCTCATCCTTTTTCCCTCCTTTGTCTTTGTTTTTTAGGTGTATTTCTTGTCTTGTCAGCATTGCTCTAATAATACCTCTCTTTTTGATGAGGAATTGGCGAATCTGATGAACTTTAGAAGCATCTACTTCAAAAACTATAGATACAAAGAATCCCTTATTTGTTTTGTCTACCTCGAAAGCAAACTTCTGTATCCCACTTTCCACATTTTCTATTTTTCCATTCTGGCTGACAACGAAATCCTGCACCTCTTTCACAGTTGAGTTTTTTTCCTCTTCCTCTAATTCTGGTCTCAGAACAAATGTTGCTCTATACAAGGACATTTCAGAAGACCTCCCTTTCTTTTTGAGGTATTTTAAGAGCTATTTACTAAACCTAAAATGGATTACATCTCCATCTTCCACTAGACAATCTCTCCCTTCTATTCTTACTTTTCCTTTTTCTCTTGCTTGTTTTATAGATCCTGCTTCCAGAAGTTCAGATACTGGTATTATGTCACTTTTAATATATCCTTTTTCCATATCTGAATGAACTTTACCTGCTGCTTGAGAAGCAGTAATTCCCCTTTCTACAGGCCAGGCTTTCGCCTCTTTTCCTCCACTAACTGTAAAAAAGGTTATTAGATTGAGCTTTTTATAAACTTCCTTTATTAATCTATCTATCCCTCTCTCTTTTATCTTTAACTCCTCAAGAAACTCCATTCTTTCTTCTTGAGAAATATCCTCTAGCTCTAATTCCAACTGAGCGCATATCTCTATTATCTCCATCCTCTCTGTCGAGGCATACTCTCTTAGTCTTTGCAGCAAAGGAGAGGGAGATGTTAAATCACTCTCATCCATGTTAGCTATGTAAAGAAGAGGCTTAAAACTCAAAAAACCCTCTTTGACTAACTCGTACTCCTCTTTTTCTGTAAAAGGAACATTTCTTAGAGAATTTCCTTTCTCAAGTTCAGCTTTAACCTTTTCTAGAATATTTGATCTTTCCTTATCTTTCGTGGATTTCGATGTTCCTGACTGAACTGCCTTTGCCAACTTTCGGCCTACTATTTCCAGGTCTGCCAGAAGTAACTCCAGCTCTATTATCTGAATATCCCTTATCGGATCTATATTCCCCTCGCAATGAGCTATTTCTTCTCCCTGGAAACATCTCACTACTTCAGCAAGAACATTTATACTCCTTATTCTGGATAAAAATTCATTTCCCAGGCCTTCACCTTGATGAGCGCCTTTTACCAGGCCGGCTACATCTACAAATTGTACTACCGCTGGAGTAATAATATTGGTATTTGTCACTCTGGCCAAGCATTCTAATCGATTATCGGGAACAGAAACTGTTCCTACATTAGGAGAAATAGTGGAAAATGGAAAACTGGCTATCTGAGCCTTCCCTCCGGTAAGGACATTAAAAAGGGTAGATTTACCCACATTAGGCAATCCTATTATTCCGCTACAGACAGTAGCCAAAAAATTTTCCTTATTTCACTCCTCAAGATAATCTCCTTGTGTATTTGCTCTAAGACTGTCTAGTAATTCTAGATAACCCCTGAGTCCTCTCTCTTCTGCTGGAGCCCTTAGTCTACTCAAAGACCTTTCTTGAATCTGCCTGATTCTCTCCCGACTAACTCCATATTTCTTTCCGATTTCCCGCAAGGAATAATCTCTTTCTTCTAAACCAAATCTTAACTTCAATATCTCCAATTCACGGGTATTCTTTACTACTTTTTCCAATAGCTTCCTAACTTCCTTTCTAAGCATTCCTAAGGTAAGTCTATAGGCAGGAGAAGGAATGGTAGAATTAGGAATGAAATCGATCATTGTTGCATCTCCATCCTCTCCTACTGGTTTATCAAAAGATATGGTACCCTGACTTATTCCTAAAGCTTCTCTGATTTTTTGAGGAGAGAGTTCAGCCCTTTTAGCAATTTCCTCCGGGGTTGGTTCTCTATCCAGCTCCTGTTCTAGTTTCCTGGAGACTTTACTCAATTTCCTTAATAAATGAACTATATGTATGGGGAGGCGGATGGTTCTTGACTGGTCAGCAATAGCCCTGGATAGTGCCTGACGAATCCACCAACTAGCATAAGTACTGAAACGTTTATTACATTTATAGTCAAACTTGTCCACCGCTCTGGAAAGACCGATATTCCCTTCCTGGATGAGGTCAGAAAAGGAAACTCCTCTTTTTGTATATTTCTTGGCAAAACTCACCACAAGGCGGAGGTTAGCTTCTATCATTTTTTTCCTATTTACCCTGTATTCATTTCTTGCCTTTTCTAGTTCCTCTAAAGTCTCTTGTATTCTTTCCCCACTACGGGAAGGGTCTATTGTATCTAGCTGTTTTTTCTTTTGCTGCAAATGATCGAAAACTTCCTTTAACTCATCTAAGCTGTGGCCAGTAATATTTAGAATTTTCTTTCCTTTTTCTGCCTTGCCGAATAACTCAAATAGCTCAGAGTTTTTCTCGACAAGATCAATAGTCTTTTCAAGAAGCCTCATTATTTTTTCTTTTTCCTCCTGGATTCTCTTAGCTACTTTTCTCTCTTCCTCTTGACTGAGAAGAGGAGTTTTTCCTATTTCCTCCAGATAATCTTCCACCGTATTTAGAGATAGACTTCGTTCCTCGTTTATTTCTCCCTCCATAATCTCTTTTGTATATTCTACCCGCATCTTTTTATCCTGCTGTTTGCATCAATTCAAGTTTCTCAAAATTATGGATAAAATAAGAATCCGGCATCTTTATCTGGCTCTGATAGGAAAGATATGTTCTTAAAACTACCTCAGTTTCTTTCACTATCTCCTTATTTATTTTTTCTCCAGATATTTCCTCTAACCCCAAAAAAAGAAGACGCCTCATCAATAGAAAAGCTTCTCGGGAAAGGGTTACTCTGCTTCCGTCTACGCTTTTACAATTCTGGCAGAGAAGTCCTCCTAATCTTAAACTAAAATAGAAATAACTGGTTGAACTTACCTTCTTTTCACAGTTAATACATCCTTTTAGGTATGGCTGATAACCCAGGATGTTCAGCAATTTTAACTGAAAACTTTCTATCAAGAGATCAAGCGAACACTTAGGAATACTCTCCATCAGAAAAAGACTCTTTAATAATATTCTAAAAAGCGAAGATTGAGATTCTCCTTCTTCTGTAAGTTTGTCAATTAATTCAATTAAATAACAGACGTAAGCAAATCTAACTAAGTCTTTTTTGATTCCTAAGAATTGATACTTAGCTATGCATTCGCTTACAACATCCAGGCTTCCCTTTCTATTTTTGTAAATCAACAAACTATTATAAGAAGGGGGTTGAATCACGCAAGCAAATCTACTCTTTATTCCCCGCGCTCCTTTTGCTATCGCTCTTATCTTTCCGTATCGACGAGAATAAAAAACTACGATCTTATCCTGTTCTCCTAAGTCGTAATCTTTAAGAACAATAGCCTCTGTTTTATATATATTCATTTTTTGGATACAGTATGATTTATATGTATATCGAAGAAGACTTCTCAAACGAACCCCAATTACTATAGCAAAAGAACCTCATTCAGTCAAAAATAGCGTATAGCGGGTAGCGTTTAGCGTATAGAATAAATCTTCCAGATGCCTTTAAGTTGCTAGTTTTGGGCTCATTGTAACTAAAAACCAAAGCAGCAAGGCTAAAAATTATAATTCAAGATTTAAAACTTTTGAATTAGATGCTATGGCTTTGCTTTTTTTGTTCTTGACTATACGCTAAACGCTACCCGCTATACGCTATTTTCAGGCCAATCCTTCTATCATCTGGGTGAGAGCTACACCAGCTGGAACCATGGGATAAACATTTTCCTCACGGGAAACTCTAAAATCAATAATAACAGGACCTGGGATATCCAGAGCCTTTTTCAAGGCCGGTTCTACTTCTTCAGTTTTATCCACCCGGATTCCTTCTGCTCCATAAGCCGCAGCTACTTTTACAAAATCAGGACCCTTTTCAATGTCTACCTGAGAATAACGATGATGATAAAAGAACTCTTGCCATTGTCTGACCATTCCCAAATAACCATTATTGAGAATAGCAATCTTCACCGGAATTTTGTAATTTACCGCTGTTGCCAACTCCTGAATATTCATTTGAAAACTACCATCCCCGGCAATGTCAAATACCACTTTATCTGGACAACCAATTTGCGCCCCAATGGAAGCAGGAAAACCATAACCCATTGTCCCCAATCCTCCCGAGGAAATAAAAGTTCGAGGTTTAGTATATTGATAGAATTGAGCAGCCCACATTTGGTTTTGCCCTACCTCAGTAGCAATAATAGCTTCCCCTTTGGTTACCTCATCTATTTTTTCTACTACGTACTGGGGTTTTAAATCCCCACCCCTTTGGTATTTCAAGGGATGCTTACCTTTCCATTCTTTTATTCTGGCATGCCATGCCTCTCTCTTTCTTTTTTTTTCGATAAGAGGAATGAGTTGGGAAAGAATATTCTTAGCATCGCCTACTATAGGAATGTCTACTCTTACACTCTTGCTGATAACGGTGGGGTCTATATCCAGGTGAATTATTTTAGCGTAAGGAGCAAACTCTGAAACATTGCCTGTTATTCGGTCATCAAACCTTGCTCCTGCGGCAATAATAAGGTCTGTTTCGCTAATTGCGTAATTAGCATAGCGTGTTCCATGCATTCCTAGCATTCCCAGAGAAAGCTTATCATTTTCAGGAAAAGCTCCCAATCCCATCAAAGTAGTAGTCACGGGAATACCAGCCTGTCGAGCAAATTGAATCAACTCAACTGATGCTTCAGAGCTGATTATCCCCCCTCCAGCATAAATAATGGGTTTTTCTGATTTGTTTATAGCCGAAGCAGCTCTCTTGATTTGCCTGAGATTACCTTTATAATTAGGATTATAACTCCTAATTTTCACTTCTGCGGGGTAAGGGACTTTGGTCTCTCCCGTAAGGACATCCTTGGGAACATCTATTAAAACGGGTCCCTTTCTGCCTGTAGTAGCAATGTGAAAAGCTTCCTTTAAGACAGAAGGCAGTTCATCCACTCTTTTCACTAAATAATTATGCTTGCTAACGGAGTAGGTGATTCCGGTTATATTTGCTTCCTGAAAAGCATCATTTCCAATCATATGAGTAGGCACCTGACCGGTAATAATCACCATCGGCACTGAATCCATATGGGCGGTAGCAATTCCAGTAACCAGGTTCGTTGCTCCCGGACCAGAGGTAGCTACACATACCCCCACCTTCCCGGTAGCTCTAGCATATCCATCCGCAGCATGAGCGGCAGCCTGCTCATGACGAGTGAGGATATGTTTAATCTCTTTTGTTTCATAAAGAGCATCGTAGAGAGGAATAACTGATCCTCCCGGAAACCCAAAGATGATATCTACTTCTTCTTTCATTAAAGCTTCTACTATTACTTGAGCTCCATTTCTTTTCACTGTTTTCTCCCACAACAATACTTATACTTCTTCCCACTTCCACAGGGACAGGGATTATTGCGACCCACTTTTGATTCACTTCTTCTGTGCGTAGGGATTTTCTTTTGGACCTGGCTAAGATTATTATTTCCTCCCCTTTGATTGATTCCTCCCAGTATCAATTGCGGCACTTGAGGTTCCCCTACCAGAACCCTCTCTAAAAAAGGCTCTTTCGCAATCTCCACTCTGAATATAAGTTTTGATACTTCTTCTTTCAGTCCACCGATCAAATCTTCAAACATATCATAGGCTTCTTTCTTATATTCAATTAAAGGATCTCTTTGTCCATAACCCCTTAGGCCAATTCCTTCCTTCAAGGAATCCATACTGTAGAGATGGTCTTTCCACTCTGAGTCTAAGGTATGCAGGAGAATCCTTCTTTCCAGTTCACGCATTAGTTCCTCGCTCAACCTTGCCTCTTTTTTTGCGTAAACCTCTTCTACTTTCTCAAATATTATGTTCTTTATCTCTTCATGCTTATGAACACCCTCCAGCGAATAATAAGACAAATTGATCGGAAATACTTGATTTATCCTTTTACTCAGACTCTTAGTATCCCAATCCTCAGGTCTAATTTTATCATCAACAGACGAGGATATAAGCTGTTCAATAGCATCCTCTATCATTTCCAGGACAACTCCCTTTAGACTTTTTCCTTCTAGAATACGTCTTCTCTCCTGGTAGATTACCTCTCTTTGTTTATTCATTACATCGTCATATTCTAAGAGTTGTTTCCTTATATCGAAGTTTCTTCTTTCAACCTGTCGTTGAGCTCTTTCCAGGGCCTTAGTCACCAAGGAATGTTCAATGGGTTGATCTTGAGGAATTTTCAGTCTTTCCATAATAGAACCAATTCTCTCTGAACCAAAAATACGCATCAATTCATCCTGAAGGGAAACGTAAAACTGAGCTGTTCCAGGGGCTCCTTGTCGCCCACTTCTCCCTCTCAATTGATTGTCTATCCTGCGTGACTCGTGGCGTTCTGTGCCAATGACGAATAAACCTCCCAGTTCTTCCACTCCTTCTTCCAGTTTGATATCTGTCCCCCTGCCCGCCATATTGGTGGCGATAGTTACTGCTCGTCTATGCCCTGCTTGAGCTACAATCTGAGCTTCCCTTTCATGATATTTAGCGTTAAGAACAGTATGGGGAATCCCTTTTTCTCTAAGCATTTTGCTTAGATGTTCAGATCTTTCTACTGATCTGGTACCTACTAGAATCGGCCTTTCTTTTTTGTAAAGATCCTTTATTTCTTTTATTACAGCTTCAAACTTAGCTTTTTCCGTCTGATATACTCTGTCCGAGAGTTCTTCTCTAATAGCAGGTCGATGAGTAGGAATAACTGCCACCTCAAGGTTGTATATCTTCTTAAATTCATCTTCTTCTGTGATTGCTGTTCCCGTCATCCCAGATAATTTATTGTACATTCTAAAGTAATTCTGTAGAGTAATAGTCGCCATAGTCTGATTTTCATTCCTTATGGCTACTCCCTCTTTTGCCTCCACTGCCTGGTGCAGACCGTCGCTCCAGCGTCTTCCCGGCATCAATCTCCCGGTAAACTCATCTATAATTACTATCTCCTTACCGTTCTCACCCTCCTTAACTAGATAATCTCTATCAGATTCATAAAACTCGTGAGCTCGGATAGCCTGATTAATGTGCGTAGCTAGCACAGTTCCCCAGCGAGGATCGGGTTGATAGAGATCCTTTACCCCCAGTAGCTGCTCTGCTTTGTCGATGCCTCTCTGGGTAAGAGCTACTGTATGGTCTTTTTCATTTATTTTATAGTCACAATCCTCATCTTTATCCTCTTGTATCCCTCTTTTCACTCTATCCTCTTCTGTCCCTCTTTTCAAACGAGGCACTATCCTATCAATTTTAGAGTAAAGGTCAGTAGTTTTTTCTGCCCGCCCGGAAATGATTAGAGGAGTCCGGGCTTCATCAATTAAAATCGAATCAACTTCATCTACGATGGTATAATTGAACCCTCTTTGCACCTGTTCCTTCACGCTAACAGCCATATTATCCCTGAGGTAATCAAAACCAAACTCATTATTGGTACCATAGGTGATGTCGCAACCGTAAGATTGACGTCTGTCTGCACTATTCATCTGGTTTTGAATAACTCCTACTGAAAATCCCAGAAATTCATATACTGGCCCCATCCAATCCCTATCTCTTCTGGCTAGATAATCATTCACTGTAACTACATGCACTCCTTTGCCACTTAGAGCATTCAAGCAGGCAGATAGGGTAGCCGCCAATGTCTTTCCTTCACCATTTGCCATCTCAGCTATTTTCCCCTGGTGAAGAACTATTCCCCCTATTAGTTGTTCATCATAATGACGCAAGCCTATAGCCCTTTTAGCTGCTTCTCGGACTATAGCGAACGCCTCCGGCAGAATATCATAGAGAAGCTCATCTAATTGTCTTGCTTTCTCCTGAAGGTCAATTTTCGCTCCCTCTTTTTCAATCTCCGGAAGTTCAAGCATTTCTTTTTCCAATTGGCCAATTTCGACCCCAAGAGGTTTTACTCTTCCTCTAAACTCATCCATTTTTCTTTGAAGAACTTTATCGGAAAGCTTACTTGTTTTCTTTTCCAGCCCGTTAATCTTGTTGACCAGGGGAATAAGCTTCTTAATGTTCCTTTCCTGTTGTGTACCAAAAACTCTGCTAAAGATATTACCCATTATCTTTTCATGTCTCCTTTATCTATGGTGAATCGTATTTCATGAATCGTGAATTGTCAATTAAACCTTACAATCACCTGGTTCTTTCTTTACCTTTCACTATTCACGACTTGGTCCAGGAAAACCTCAGGACAATTTCTTCCGTCGCTGTATAGTAGCTTCTTATTCTTTCTACTCAGCTCCTCGTTTCGGAAAAAATATAAACTCGTCGCTTTGCTCCTCAAACAGTATATTTTTCTTTATCCTCAACTCGAAGCTTCGTTAAGGTAGCTCCTATAAGGCTTCTTCAGAAAATGTCCTTCGGTAAGTATATAATCCTAGTTCATCAAGGAATTACTATGCAGCAATTATAGCACTTCCATCTAGATAGGCAAGAAAATGCCTCAGGACAATTTCTTCCGTCGCTGTACCTGGTGAATCGTATTTCGTGAATCGCAAACAACCAAACCCTACAATCATTTACTTCCTTATTTGCGATTCACTATTCACCATTCACTATTCACGATTTTTGCTCCTATAAGGCTTCTTCAGAAAATGTGCTTCGGCATACATATAAATTCTATAGTTCAAGAAATGAAAGTGCCTTCTATTTGTAGAAGCTTTTTCTTGATTTTTAGTCCCGCTGAATATCCTCCTAAATTTCCATTCTTCTTAATTACCCTGTGGCAGGGAACCAAGATAGGGAAAGGATTACGAGCTAAGGCTGCTCCTACAGCTCGATATCCTTCAGTGCCAGCTCTTTCGGATAACCATTTGTAAGAACGGAGCTCTCCATAAGGAATCTCCTGGGTGAGAGTCCATATTCTTACAAAAAAGGAAGAGTAGTTATCCATCTTTAAAGGATAATTAATAAGACTTATTTTTTTCCCCTGGACATAACTGAGCAGGTCTTTTTTCAAGCATTCCAGGAGAGCAGAAGATTTCGCTATTCCATCCCTCCTTGTTTTCAGATAGGCGTAAAGATTGCTTTTGCCACAAAAAAGAGATATTCTTACTACCTTTTCTCTTTCGGCTTCCCCTGCAGCCCAAAAAGTATCTAACTTCATTGCCAGGAAATACTTCAAGACAACTCTCCCTACCCCTGCATTTAGCATATCGTATTGCGTATATCGTATATTGTATTGCGCAATACGCATCACGCACGACACATCACGAATTTGCCATTTAGGAACGACGATTCACTAAATATCTAAGAATTTTCTTAGCCCTCTTTTTCCCTATACCAGGAATTTGCTGTAATGCTTTCAAATCTTGACTTTTTATCAATTCTATAGATTTGAAATGAGTCAAAAGCAATCTCTTTGTCTTTTCTCCTACACCAGGAATAGTATCCAGAAAAGAACCTCTAATTTTTTCTCCTCTTTTCTTTTTATGATAGGAATAGGCAAACCTATGAGCCTCATCCCGTATCTCCTGTAGAAGCTTTGAAGCGATTGAATCTGACGGAAGATTAAGAGGAAAAGAGCTATCAGGACAATAGACCTCTTCAAATTCTTTGGCTAATCCTATGATAGGAATAAAACTTAAATCTAATTCTTTGATTACTTTCAGGCAGGAAGAAACCTGCCCTTTGCCTCCATCTACCAAAATAAGATGAGGAAGAGCACGCCCTTCTTTCAAAGATCTCTGATAACGCCGACGGACAACTTCTGAGAGCATGGCAAAGTCGTTTATTCCTTCTACTTCCTTGATTCCAAATTTTCGATATGCAGACCTTTTTGGTTTTCCTTTTTCAAAAACTACCACTGATCCAGTAGCTTCTTTTCCTCTTATATTAGAAATATCAAATCCTTCAATAAGTAACGGCTTTTTCTTTAATTCCAGGTATCCCTTAAGTTGGTCGAGTGCTTGCTCTTTATCTCCCCTTCTCTCCTGTTGCAGGATAAGATAAGCATTCTTTTTTATCAACTGCATTAGTTTTAGCCTATTTCCCCTTCTGGGGATTTCTAATTTAACCTTTTTCCCCCGTCTCTGAGAAAGCCACTCCTGGATAACCTTAGGTTCGGCAATTTCATTAGGAATTAATATTCTTGCTGGAACAAAAGAAATTCTCGCATAATACTCTTTCAAGAAGAAAGTTATTATCTCTTCCTTCTGACTTTTTTCTCTTATATCAAGTAAGAAATGTTTCCTATCAATGACTTTGCCTTCTCGAATGAGAAAAACTACTACACAGGCATTCTCTTGTTCAGAAACAATATTGACCAAATCTATATCCTCTCCTGGGAAAGAGACCATTTTTTGACTCTGGCTGACCCTATGGATATCCCTCATACAATCCCTTAATGTAGCTGCTTTCTCGAATTCTTCTTTCAGGGAAGCCTCTTCCATTTCTTCTTGTAATCGTCGGAGTAAGTCCTGATAGTGTCCCTGCAGGAAAAGAGAGACACTTCTAACTAAGGAGGAGTACGCTTCTCTGGTGATTTTTTTCAGGCAAGGAGCGTGGCATTCTTTTATATAGTAGTTAAGACACGGTCTAATTCTGAATGTGAACCTTTTCTTGCATCTACGCAAAGGAAAAAAACGACTAATCAAAATCAAAACCCTTCTGGCTGCTTTTACATTAGTATAAGGACCGAAATAGAGAGAACCATCTTTCCTGGGATTCCGGGTTAGAAGTAGGCGTGGGAAGGGTTCAGAAATAGTAAGCTTAATATAAGGATAAGATTTGTCATCTCTAAATTGGATATTATAGTGGGGATGATGATATTTTATTAAATTGGATTCTAGGATAAGAGCCTCTGTTTCTGAGTCGGTAATCATCCACTCGATGTCTTTTATTTCGTTGACAAGAGAGCTTATCCTGGGAGAGGAATGTGTTTTGCCAGAGAAATAAGACCTTACTCTTTTTTTCAAAGAAAGGGCTTTGCCTATATATAATACTTTCCCTTTCTTGTCTTTTAAGAGGTACACCCCTGGTTTATTCGGCAGACAATCTAACCTTTCTCTCATTCTTAACTCATCGGGCATAAGAAATACCTCAGGACAATTTCTTCCGTCGCTGTATTATTGGTTAAATGGTTAATTGGCTAATTTTCCACTCACCGATTAACCACTCACCACTCACCATTTTATCATTGTTTTTCTCGATGAACCATGAACTATGAACAATGAACTGTTCCTTCAAGAAAAGCCAGAATCGTATCTCCATACTCTTTCTGTTTGACTATGCCCATATTTCTTCGAGTAAAATTAATATTCTCGTGAGGTGAATACTGAACTATAATCGTGGCTTTGTTTATTTCTACCTCTTCGATTATGTCCAATGTTTTGTTCTGCATCTTTTTGTAGTAGGGAGGAGCAATGAAGATAAAGTCAAATTTCTCTCCTTCTAATAGAATGGGGAGAAAGGCAAGCACATTTTTCCGCCATATTTTTACCTGAGAAAAAAGCTCATAGGAAGCAATATTTTCTTCTATTACTCTTGCCGCTAAAGGACCTTTTTCTACAAAAACTGCTCTTCTTGCTCCTCTACTTAAAGCTTCAATTCCCACCGCTCCTGAGCCTGCGTAAAGGTCCAGAAAGCTAAGGCCTTTAATTCTTTCACCTATAACGTCAAAAAGAGATTTTCTCAGGCGAGAAAGAAGAGGCCGGGTAGAATTATCTCTGCAGGTTTTTATTCTTCTTCCCTTTAGTGTTCCCCCAGTAATTCTCATTGTTTCGCCCTGTCAAGGAATTCCTCAGGATAATTTCTTCCCTCACTGCATCTGGTGAATCGTATTTCATAAATCGTGCATTGTCAGTCAAACCCTACAGTCATTTGTTTTCCTGCTTGCGATTCACCATTCACCATTCACTATCTTAGGGATTCTCTCAAATACCTCGCAGAAGGAATCTACTAAGGCAGTTTTTACTCTATCCATTTCCATGGGAGAAGAAAGAATTTCAGTTATAGAAGTAATTCTTTTATCTAAGCCACAAGAATTAATTAGGGAGAAATAAGAAAGGTTTGTGCTAACATTCAAGGCTAATCCATGATAGGTCACCCATTTCTTTACCCCCACGCCAATACTGGCTATCTTATCCTCTCCTGTCCATACCCCTGTATACCCTCCTTTACATTCACCCTTAACTTCTAACCTGGCCAATGATTTAATTATTACTCTCTCCAGGTTCCTTATATACCAGTGAACATCTCTTTTAATTAGGGTAAGATTCAATATGGGATAAGCAACCAATTGACCCGGTCCATGGAAAGTGACCTTTCCTCCTCTGTCCACCAGAAAGACAGTAATTCCTTTCTTAGAAAGCCTCTCAGGCGACGCTAATATTTCTTCTTTTTTCGCCTGCTTTCCTAAAGTGATTACAGGGAAGTGTTCTACTAGAATTAAGGTATCCTTTGCCTCTCCGGCTATTATTTTTTTTACCAGTTTGTCCTGGATGCACCAAACTTCCTTGTATTCCCTTAGTCCCAAATCTAATAGATATATCTCTTTCATCGTTCTATTCATAGTCTCCCGCTAAATTACATTTAGGTCTAGACGAGCGCTGTTCTCAATTTTAGCGGATAGTGGATAGTGGGACTTTACTTTTTCAATAACAGGTTTTTTTCTTTCCGAGATACGAGATACGAACAACCAGATACAAACTAGAATCCCTCTCCCATACCAAAATAAAGCTGCCCTCCCTCTTCTCCTATTCCGTAATCCAATCTGATAAATCCAATGATAGTTTTAATCCGTATACCGAATCCCCAACCCGCTTTATATATAGAAGAATCTTCATTCCGTATCTGCCCTGCGTCTACAAACAAATAGGTTAAAAAGTTTTTATCCAGAGGTAATCTTAGTTCGAAATTTCCCAGGATCAATTCCTCTCCTATAAATTCATTTTGCCTGTATCCTCGCAGGGTTTCCATCCCTCCTATACGAAATTTTTCATAAACAGGAAGATTTTCCCCTGTCTTTACTCGTAGACGGCAAGCAATAACAGGATATTTCCAAAAAGAACTTTTTCGTAGGTATCCTCGCCATTCTCCTCTATATTTGGTAAAAGTAAACTCTCCCCCTAGCATCGGGCCTCCCGTTATATCTGCAGAAATATAAGAATATGAGCCTTGATAGGGATTAAAGGCCTCATCTCTAACTCGTGTATTCCTATCCAGAATGAATGTGAGACTATGAGAAGCTTTCTCACCTTCCTCTGTCTCTCCCGATATCTCCCCATTCACTCCCTCATCAATATATATCCTTTCATCCCTTAAACTAATATATATATTAGAAAATTTCCAAATAGGCTTTCCTATCTTCATCTCTATACCTATGGTTTCTTTCTCATAATCGCCGTCTGTTTCATTGTATATGTCTTTTCTTTTGTAAACACGAGGCTCCAGACGAATAGAAGTATCTCCCCACCATCTATCCAGGTAAGTTATATTATATTCGTTCTTTTTTTCGGCAAATTGCCAGTCGATTCCTATTCTTTTCCCCTCTCCCCACAAATTGTCTTTGAAGAATTGAATCTCTCCCTGAAGACCAGAAGCAGTGTTATATCCCCCTCCTATATAGAATTGCCCTTGTCTCTCAATTTCCTTCACTCTAATTAATAAATCTACTATGGAAGAAGATACCGCTATGGGTTCAATCTCCACATTCTCGAAAAAACCAAGATTGTACAGTCTACGCCACCCTTCCCTGGCTTCTTTAATATCAAAAATGTCTCCTTCTTTTAAAGTAAAAGCATGCTTAAATATTCTCTCCTGAGAAAGCTCATTTCCCTCTATTCTTATCTTTCCTATACTCACTTGTGGGCCTTCTTCTATCTGAAGAAGAACCTTTACTTTGCCTCCCTCTCGGTCAAAGTCTAGGTCTGACTTAATTCGAATATGAATATATCCCCTTTCCCCGTATTTATCCTGTAAGAAGTTTATACTGTCTTTAATATAATCAGGAACAAAGAGTCCTCCCTTGGATGGTTTAAATTGAGACATAATCTCAGACTCAGAAAAAATCTTGTTTTCTCCCCTTATCTCTATCTGGGAAACAAAAAATTGTCTACCCTCTACTATCTCCAGGAAAATAGTAACCCATTCGATACCCTTTTCTTCAGAGAACTCAAAATCTGGTGATTTGAAATAAGCAAAATAGTAGCCATGATTTTGATAGAAATGGACAATTTTTTTCAGGTCTTCTTTCAGGATTTGCTGGTCAAAAAAACGTCCATATCTCGCTTTCATTAAAGCCATAACTTGAGAATCAGAAAAGGAAGAGTTTCCCTTAATCTCTACTCTTTTTACTCTTACTACTTCTCCTTTTTGAATGTTAACAATGACTTTGCAACCGTTGCTTTCATCGTTCTCATTAAAAATAGTTACCGAGGCAGCCACAAAACCTTTTTTGTAGTAAAACTGGGTGATTTTATCCTTGCTTTTTTTCACCTCAATAAAATTGAATAAATCCCTTTCCTTGAAAGTAAGTAATTTTTTGATTTTATTTACCTCTTTACCCTCTATACCCTCAAAGCTTATCTCATTAATTATTTCATTCTCCTCTACTTGAAAGATAAGTATCAGTCCATCTTTCTCTTTCTCCTTTAAGGCAGACAGATAGGAAAAGAACCCCATGTCATAGATAGCCTGGATGTCCTCTCTTATTCTTTGCTCTGAAAGAGGCTCATCTACCTTGCTCTTGATTACCTGGAGAATCTCCTCAGTATCAATATATTGATTGCCTTTAACTTGAATCTCTTCCACCATCGGAGAAGCCCAAACTTCCAATTTTGGCAAGAAAATAAAGACAATCGAAAGACCCAGAACTATCCTAACTAATTTCTTAAGGAAAACCCCCTCCTTTAGAACAGAGAAGGGGGAGCAAAGATTATCTTTCCTCGTCACCATCCAGCCTCCTTATTCTAATTCTCCATTTTATTTTTCGCCTTACCCACCTTGCTTTTCTTCTTTTTATTAAATACAATATTTCCATTCTTTATTCCTATTACTATATCCTCTCCGTCTTTAAATCTACCCTTGAGAATTTCCTCGGAAAGAGAATTGTCGATCAACTTCTGAATGGCCCTGCGTAAAGGCCTTGCCCCGAAGTCAGGGTCATATCCCTCTTGAGCAATTAAATTCCTTGCCTCTTGGGTAATTTCTATATTCATTTCCCTTTCCTGCAGGAGCTCCTTCTTTTCCTCCAACAACATATCAACAATTTTCTTTACCTCTTTTTTATTTAAAGCATGAAAAACAATAACCTCATCCAGTCTGTTTAGGAATTCGGGACGAAAACTACGTTTTAATTCAGACATAACTCTGTTTTTCATCTCTTCATAAGAAAGGGTACCTTCTTTTTCTGCTTGAAAGCCGAGATTAGACCCACGCACAATCTGTTCTGCTCCTAGATTAGAAGTCATAATCAAGACCGTATTTCTAAAATCAACCGTATGACCCAGATTATCCGATAGCCTTCCATTATCCATAATTTGAAGAAGAATATTAAAAACATCCGGATGAGCCTTTTCTATCTCATCCAGCAGAACTACCGAATAGGGACGACGCCTTACTTTCTCTGTTAATTCTCCTCCTTCCTCATATCCTACATATCCCGGGGGAGCTCCAGTAAGACGAGAAACAGAGAATTTTTCCATATACTCGGACATATCCAACGTAATTATAGCATCTTCATCTCCAAAGAGAAACTCGGCTAAGGCTTGAGCCAAATATGTTTTACCCACGCCGGTAGGACCCAGGAACATAAATACACCAATGGGTCTTTTCATATTCTTTATTCCTGCTTGAGCACGACGGATAGACTGAGCTATTGCTTTTATAGGCTCTTCTTGACCCACCACTCTCACATGAATAGCCTCTTCCATACGCAGAAGCCTTTTTGATTCAGCCTCTGTCAAGTCGCGCAAAGGAACACCTGTCCAGCTGGAAACAATATGGGCCACATCTTTCTCCGTTACTTTTTCCTGTTTTCCTTTCTTACCTTTATCGGCTTCCCATTGGCCTTTCCCCTTACTTAAGGAATCCTTTAAATTCTTTTCCTTATCTCTCATATTGGCCGCTTTTTCAAATTCCTGTGCTTTTACCGCCGCTTCTTTCTCCTTGCGAAGCTGCTCCAGCTCTTTCTCTATCTTCTTAAGTTCTTTGGGGCGGGTGCTAAATTGAAGCCTTACTCTGGCAGCTGCTTCATCCATCACATCGATAGCCTTGTCAGGCAGATAGCGACCCTGGATATATCTATAGGAGAGCTTAGCTGCTGTTATAAGAGCCTCATCAGTTATTTTCACTCTGTGGAAAGCCTCATATTTGTCTCGCAAGCCCCTCAAAATCTGGATAGTCTCTTTAACTGTTGGCTCATTTACCACTATTGTCTGAAACCTTCTTTCCAGGGCTTCGTCCCTTTCAATATACTTTCTATACTCGTCCAGAGTAGTTGCTCCTATACACTGAAGTTCTCCTCTAGCCAGAGCTGGCTTCAAAATATTGGAAGCATCTATAGCTCCTTCAGCTGCTCCTGCTCCTACTAGAGTATGAATTTCGTCAATAAAGAGAATGACGTTCTTTGCTTTTCTAATCTCATTCAGTATTCTCTCCATCCTCTTCTCAAATTCTCCCCTGTACTTGGTCCCGGCTACTATTCCCCCTAAATCAATAGTGACTACCCTTCTGTTAAGCAAAGGTTCAGGCAAGGAGCCCTCAAAAATCTTCTGGGCTAATCCTTCCGCAATAGCTGTTTTACCCACTCCTGCCTCTCCTATTAAAACAGGATTGTTCTTCGTTCGACGGGAAAGTATCTGAATTAACCGCTCAATCTCCTTTTGTCTATTTATTACCGGATCAAGCTCCCCATCTCTGGCTAGCCGAGTGAGATCACGCCCAAATCTATCTAATGTGGGAGTTTGACTTGGCTTAGCTACTTGCTCAGGAGAAACCTTTGTCCCAAGAAGATTAGAAACCTCCTCCCTCACTTTACCTAGATCAGCTCCCAGACTAGTGAGAATTTGAGCAGCTACTCCTTCTGCTTCTCTAATCAACCCTAAAAGAAGATGTTCGGTTCCGATATAATTATGTCCCAGATTTCTTGCTTCTGTCACTGCCAGTTCCAACACCTTCTTAGCCCTGGGAGTAAAAGGAATCTGGCCAAGGAATAGTGTTCCCCCACCTCTGCCAACTGCCTTTTCTACCCCTGCACGAACCTGAGCCAAATCTATAGCTAGGTTTTGCAAAGCTGCAGCTCCTATCCCTTCGCCTTCTCGGATAAGCCCAAGAAGAATATGTTCTGTGCCTAAGTAGTCATGGTCCAATCTTCTAGCTTCTTCCCTAGCTAGAAAAATTACTTTTTTGGCTCGTTCAGTAAATCTATTAAACATGGTTTTTCCTCTCCCTATATCTCGTATTGCGTATATCGTGATGCGTATTGCGCAATACGCATCACGATTCATCATTTAGTTTAATAAGGCCTGCTCTCTCAGGATTTAAAGAGAGATAACCAATAGATAATTCTCCTATCTCTTCGATTCTTCTCAAATATGCCTGTGCCTTCTCCGGTAGGTCTTCATAACGACTTACCCGAGAGGTATCTTCTTCCCAACCCTCCATTTCTTCATAAATAGGCTCACACTCTCTCAAAGAGTCTACTTGAAAAGGAAAGTCCTCAATGGCTTTATCTTTATACTTATAAGCTGTGCAGATTTTTATTCTATCTAATTTATCAAGAACATCCAATTTGGTTAACACAAGTTCATCTAACCCATTTATTCTGGCTGCATATCTTAGAATAACTCCGTCAAACCACCCACATCTTCTTGGCCTGCCCGTAGTAGCTCCATACTCCTTTCCTCTTTCTTGAAGGATTTCTCCTTCTCTTCCCTCTATTTCTGTAGGGAAAGGGCCCTCTCCTACCCGAGTTGTATAGACTTTGGCGACTCCCAGAACTCTATCTATTCGTGTAGGACCTATTCCGACACCAATACATACACCCCCAGCACTAGTGCAAGAGGAAGTCACAAAAGGATATGTACCATGGTCGATATCAAGTAAAGTCCCCTGTGCCCCCTCAAAGAGAATTTCCTTATCTTTTTTTATCAATTGATTAACCAGAACCGAGGTATCAGTAATATATTCTTTTAACTTATCACCATATTCCAGGTATCGGTTAAGAATATCTTTCTTGCAGAGATTTAACCTAAAGTAATTCGGCAACAGAACAAAATTCACATCTAATTTTTCAGCCAGAACCTTTTCATTTAAAAGATCACCTACCCTTATGCCTCTTCTGGCTATTTTATCGGTATAAGCAGGTCCAACTCCTTTTTTAGTCGTTCCGATCTTTTTTTTACCTCTCTGCTTTTCTTCCATCTTTTCTATTTCTTTGTGGTAGGGCATAACTATATGTGCACTACTGGAAAGACGAAGTTCCTTGAGGTCAACATTTCTCCTCTGAAGGGCTTCAATTTCGGCAAGTAACTCTGCCGGATCTACCACTACTCCATTTCCAATAATACAACTTTTCCCTGGATGAAGAATACCGGAAGGAACAAGATGAAAGACAAATATTTCCCCATCTACAACTACTGTATGACCAGCATTACTTCCTCCTTGAAATCTAACTATTGCATCTACTTCCTGGGATAAAAAATCAATAACTCTACCCTTTCCTTCGTCTCCCCATTGCGTACCTACCACTACTATATTCAAGGCTCACTCCTTCACTTAATCTCCCTGAAGCTTCGCGGTTCAAAACGAGCATATTCCTTCACAAAAGTTAAGTCTATTTTGCCGACAGGACCACGACGCTGTTTATTGATGATTAGCTCAGCTACCCCCTCGTCCTCCGATTTTCTCGAATAATAATATTCCCGATATAAGGAAACCACCAGATCTGCATCCTGTTCAATAGCCCCCGATTCTCGTAGGTCTGAAAGACGAGGACGCTTATCTTCTTCTCCTCTTTTTTCTACAGCTCTGCTTAATTGAGATATTGCCACTACTGCTATCCCCAGCTCTTTGGCTAAGCCTTTTAAAGAACGAGAAATTTCAGAGATTTCCTGCTGTCTGTTCTCCGATCTCCTATCCCCAGCCATCAACTGTAAATAGTCAACTATAGCCATTTGAATATCATGCTCAGCTTTTAATTGACGAGTCTTTGCCCTGAGCTCTAATACGCCCATATTGGGAGTATCGTCAATATAGATAGGAGCATCTGCCAGGATACCTGCTGCATCGGTAAGCCTAGTCCAATCTTCTTCAGAAAGACGTCCTAAACGTAGTTCTTGACCATTCACCCTTGCTTCTGAGCAAAGTAAATGCTCTACAAGCTGTTCTTTTGCACTCTCCATGCTAAATATCAATACAGGAGCACGAGCTTCTACACTAGCATATTGAGCAATATTCAAAGCAAGAGAGGTTTTACCCATCGAAGGTCGCCCAGCAATGATTATTAAATCAGATAATTGAAAACCTGATGTTAATCTATCAAACTGGTCAAACCCAGTGGGAATCCCGGTGATATGTTCCTTTTTTTCATAAAGAGCTTCTATGTGTTCAAAAGTATCAGGCAGTATTTCTTTTATATGAACGACAGGAGTTTTTATTCTCTTTCGGGTAATATCAAAAATAAAACTCTGGGCTTTGTCTAATATGTCATCTAAATCTTGAGATGAGTCATAGGAAAGAGAAGTAATAGAGGCCACTGCTCTCAACAAATCTCTTAGGATATATTTTTCCCGCACAATTTGAGCATAGTAATCCACATTTGCCGTAGTAGGAACAGAATTAACTAAATCAGCTAGATAAACTGCTCCTCCTATATCCTTCAACCTGTTCTTCTTACGAAATTCTTCTTTGAGAGCAACTATGTCTACCGGCTTATTCTTATTTAAGAGACCGATTATCTCTTTATAAATCAAGCGGTGTGTCTCTGAATAAAAACTATCTGAAGCGGGTAGTGCTTGAAGAACTTTAGGAATAGTCCCCTTCTCCAATAACATTGCTCCTAAGACGGAACGCTCTGCTTCCAGGTTTTGAGGGGGAAGCTTTTCTAGTTTCTCATTTGAATCCATTATTGCTATTTTCCACCCCTTATTTCAAGATATGCCTCAGGACAATCTCGTATTGCGTATATCGTATATCGTATTGCGCAATACGCATCACGCACAACAGAGCTGGTGAATCGTGAATGGTTAATTAAACCTTACAACCATTTACTTCCTTGTTTGCGATTCACTATTCACTAACGACCATTCACTACCTTTAAGGAATGTCCTTCGGCAGCCGTGTGAATCGCCAGCCTTCTAAGTTAAGAACTAACCTTCTTGAAGGAGGACAGCGTGGAAAGATTAACTGCATTTCTTACTTCTCCTCCCTTGAGAGCGTCCACAACCTGGGAAGCTATAACTGTAGCTACTCTCTTTTGAGCCTCTTTGGTACAAGCTCCCAGATGAGGAGTTAATACTATTGAATCCAACTCTAGTAATGGACTATCAAAGGGTTTACCTTTTTCAAAAACATCCAGAGCAGCTCCAGCAATTTTTCCTTCTTTAAGAGCCTTATAGAGAGCATTCTCCTCAATGATTCCGCCTCGCGCGCAATTGATTATCCTGGCTCCTTTCTTCATTAAACCAATTTCTCTCTCTCCAATCATTCCCTTAGTATCCGAAGTAAGAGGTGTATGCACTGTAAGGTAATCTACTTGAGGTAAAAGCTCCTCTAATTCAAAAAGAGTAATTCCCATTTCCTCTGCTTTTTCCGAAGAGACGAAAGGATCATAAGCTATCACTCTCATCTGCAAACCTTGAGCTCTTTTAGCTACCTCACTTCCAATTCTGCCCAATCCCACCACCCCCAGAATCTTTCCGTAGACTTCTGTTCCCATAAATCTTTTCCGCTCCCATCTTTTCTCCTTTAGAGAAAGATGAGCCTGGGGAATATTACGTGAAAGAGCAAGCAGCATAGAAATAGTATATTCGGCAGTAGAAATAGTATTTCCTTCTGGAGAATTCATTACTATGATGCCCTTTTTAGTAGCTGCCTCTACATCTATATTATCTAGTCCTGTGCCCGCTCTTGCGATTACCCTGAGGTGAGTGGCCGCATTTATTACCTCTTCAGTCACTTTGGTCTCACTTCGGACAATTAAAGCATGATATTGCGCAATAATACTTATTAGTTCTTCTTTTTGTAGGTTTATAGCCTCAGTTACTTCAAAACCATCTTCTTCTTTTAATCTTTCTATTCCTTCCCTGGCTAAGGGGTCGCTTACTAAAATATTCATCTCTATTATCTCCCCAGTATTGCTTCGGCAGCAGCTATTCCCTTGCCCATTTCTACAGGATAACCCAATTCTGATAAACTCATTTCCAGAGCGGATAGAACCACTATTATGTCAGTTACCTCCATCGCGCCGAGATGGGCAATCCGGATAATTTTTTCGGCTAGTGCTGCTTGTCCTCCCGCCACTTCCACTCCATATCTATCTCGCATTAATCCTCTCAGCCTCTTTACTCCAACACTTGAGGGAATTTCAACAGCAGTAAGCACATTAGAAGGAGCTTTAGAAAATATTTGTAATCCCAAGGCCAGGACTCCCTGACGAGTAGCTTTAGCTAATTTAGCATGCCGGCCAAGAACATTGTCCCACCCTTCCTTTTTAAGCAATCTCAAGGACTCTCTTAAAGCACAGACTAAGGTAATAGCCGGGGTATAGACAGTTTGATTTTTATCTTGTGCCTTTTTAGCCTTCTTAAAATCCCAGTAATACTTAGGAAGATCTGAATTCTCTGTCAGTTTCCAGGCTTTGCCAGACAAAGCAACGAAAGCCAACCCGGGAGGAATCATCAATGCCTTCTGTGATCCAGCCACTACCACATCCACTCCCCATTTGTCGGTACAAAGCGCCTCGGCGCCCAATCCACTCACAGCATCCACTATTAGTATAACCGCTTTTCCTTTGGTTACCCTGGCTATAGTCTCGATATCATAGACTACGCCAGTCGAAGTTTCTACTAATTGAGTAAACACAGCTTTTATGCCTGAGTCTTCCCTAAGCTTTTTCTCTATTAACTCAGGATTAACTGCATGTCCCCATTCAAGGTCTATAGAAATTACTTGAACGCCAAAGGTAGCAGCAATCTCGGCCCATCTTTCTCCAAATTTCCCCCCTCTGATTACAAGCACTTTATCACCGGGAGAAAAGATATTAGCCACTACTGCCTCCATAGCTCCTGTGCCCGAAGAACTAAACAACAAAACTTCTTCTTTTGTCTGGAATACATATCTAAGTTCTTCTCGGATTTCTTTAAGAACATCACTGAATTCTTTGCTTCTATGATGAATGATTCCTCTTGCCTGAATTAATCTAACCTCTTCGGGAAGAGGGGTAGGTCCTGGAGTAAATAATTTGCGTTTCAATTCTCTCTCCTAAACCGCATGTACGCTAACTCTCTTTTTCCCTTCGAACTTGACATGTCCATCTATCCTGGCAAATAGAGTATCATCTTTACCTCTGCTCACATTTAAACCAGGATGAAACTTCGTACCTCTTTGTCGCACCAAAATACTGCCTGCCCTTACAAATTGTCCTCCATATCTCTTCACTCCTAGACGTTTAGAGGCGCTGTCTCTTCCGTTAGAAGAATGGCCTTGTCCTTTTTTATGAGCCATTGGTCAATACCTCCCTAATTCTCGTATCTCGTTGTTCGTATCTCGAAAGTTATCCTAGCTTTTCGAGAACTCCAACGAGCGTATTTTAACTCCTTTAAGGTAAAAGAGTAATTCTTAGAAATAGCTCCTGAAACAAATTTTCATCTCACTTGATTCTATCAAAGCACTCAAAAAGTCGTATGCTCTTGTTTATGCTTTGGACCCTGAAAATTATTTTGGAAACTCCCAAGCTATTTAAATCTGTATTCGCAACTCAAGGCAGAAATCTTCGGTTATTTACTTTCTTTACCAGATATGAGCGACGATATACGAAATACCAGTTTATTCTTTTAACTCACTGACACCGATGGCTAAAATAATTAATCCTATCACAGCCGCAGCTATACCTATGATTCCTTCAAGGAAAATAAGCACCTCAGAGGCAAAAATAACTATCAGCCATATTCCTACTGCAGTAGCTACTACCCCTCCAATAATCTTTAGCCACTTTTTCATTCTATTTCCTCCTTGTTAATGATTTTTTGATTTCAGTAACCCCTTTACTATCCATATAAATCTTCCAGCTAATAATTCCTTTGACATTCTATATATTCTATCTGGCAAGTCAAGGAGTGCCTCGGACAATTTCTTCCGTCACTGTATAGTAGCTTCTTATTATTTCTGCTCAGCTTCTCGTTTCGGGACAAATATAAACTCGTTGCTTTGCTCCTCAGACAGTATATTTTTCTTTATCCTCAACTCGAAGCTTCGTTAAGGTTGCTCCTATAAGGCTTCTTCAGAAAATGTCCTTCGGCAGCGATGTGCTAAAAGAAGTGCCTCGGACAATTTCGTATGTCGTATATCGTATTGCGTAATACGCATCACGCACAACAGAGCTGGTGAATCGTATTTCGTGAATCGTGAATTGTTAATCAAACCTTACAATCATTTACTTTCTTGTTTGCGATTCACTATTCACTAACGACCATTCACTGCTTTGCCATACGCTATATACTGAAAGAAGAGGGGAACGTAAGCCGGGTTCTGTTACCAGCAAAAATTCTACTAGCGGCGATCATTTATCTAGGACCCAGGTTACCCTGGGCCTCCAGCGGCCTACCCGAGGGTTAGACCCTCCTATTTGGCCTTGCTCCAAATAAGGTTTGTCCAGCCGAGAAATCATTTTCTCGCTGGTAGGCTCTTACCCCACCTTTGCACCCTTACTCACTAGCTTAACAGATAATGAGTGGTATGTTTTCTGTGACACTATCTGTAAGGTCGCCCTTCCTGGGAGTTACCCAGTATTCTTTTCAAGGAGCCCGGACTTTCCTCAGGATACCTCAAGTATCCTGCGATCACCTTATCCCCTCTTCTTTTTTGCTGCTTCTTTGGCTAGCTTATCTGCCTCTTTATTTCTATCTCTACTAATATAGTTAAAGCTCACCTTTTGGAAGAAATTTTCCAGATGTTTTATTTGATAGTAAAGAGGCTTTAACTTGCTGTCTTTGACTTTATAGCTTCCCTCTAATTGCTTTACCACAAGTTCACTATCCAAAAAACAACTTAGCTCTTTTGCTTTTAGGTAAAGAGCTTCTTGCAGAGCATAAATTAAAGCCATATATTCAGCTACGTTATTGGTATTTATGCCGATGAACTCAGTCATTCTTCTAATTACATCTCTATTTTGATTACAGATAATAATTCCTATTCCTGCTCTGCCAGGATTTCCCAGGGAGGCACCATCAGTATAGAGAATAAGCTTATCTAAATTTGCCACTTCTTTGCCTTGTTAGCTAGCTTCTTTTTTTCAAATTTTGAATTCGTTTTTTCTTTGTTTCTATCTCCTTTTTCAGCCTGGTAATCTTCGCTCCTAAACTCTTAAGCTGAATATTACCAATTTTTTTCTGAAGATGTAACTCGTATGCTTTTCTTCCTGTTTGTTCAAGCAAATCATTTATGTCTTTTTCCACCCGTCTCATCTGTAATCTCAGTTTATTAATCTCACCAAATCCTTTTGTTTCCTTGCTAAACCATTCTACTCCTTCTTGAGTAGTCTTTGTAATTATTTTTCCCAATCCGTCCAGTTTTTTTCTCCAATCCTTAGCCTCTTTAGCTGTCCTTTCTATCCCGTCTTGAGCAACAGTTTTGATTTCTTCTGTTAATTTATCCAATTTTTTCCCTAGTTCCTCAAATCCTGCCATTTCACTCTCACCTCCCCAGTAGACATCGTATCTCGTTGTTCGTATCTCGTATAGCGTATTGTGCCGTGAGATTTAAGAACGCGAGATACGAGATACTAGATACGATTCACGTTTCTTGCTCCTGCAAGGTTCCTTGGAGCAATGTCTTTTGGTGCACGCATAAACCCTTATAACTTGAAACAACGTCGGGCGCGCCTGAGAGGAGTCGAACCCCTAACCTACGGATCCGAAGTCCGTTGCTCTATCCAATTGAGCTACAGGCGCTGGAGCGGGAAACGGGACTTGAACCCGCGACCCTCAGCTTGGGAAGCTGATGCTCTACCGGCTGAGCTATTCCCGCATTATCTCGTATTGCGTATATCGTATATAGTATGTCGTCACAAAACTTTGAAACAGATAATGCAATGTCATCCAAGGAATACGATTCACACATTTCCCTTCAGATATACTACATACTATATACGATTATCAAGATACAACAAAGGCTATTATATCAAATTTATCGCAAAAGGCAACCGATTTTAACCAGCCGCATTGCCCGTTCGCTAGCGTCCATCAGAGCCCGTCTTGAATTTCTCATAACTTCACTAAGAGAAGAAACCCGATCTACGCTGCTAATCAGAGCATCTACTCCTTTTTCATACAGCACCTTGCCCCCTATTCTGATTTCTCCCCCAATAAGAATTACAGGAATATTCTCCTTTTTAGCCCTTTCAGCAACCCCCATAGGTGTTTTTCCATAAGCTGTTTGTTCGTCAATTCTCCCTTCCCCACTAATCACCAGGTCTGCCCCTTTTAATTTCTCTTCCAGATTAGAGGCATCTATCATCCGGTCTATGCCAGGTTCAAGTTTAGCTCCTAAAAAGGCAATCAATCCAGCCCCTAGACCGCCGGCTGCTCCTGCTCCCGGGGTATCTGCTACTTCCTTGCCTAGAAATTTTTTGATCATTCTGGCAAAATGAGCTAGATTTCTGTTTAATATATCTACCATCTCTGGGGTAGCCCCCTTTTGTGGCCCATAGACCTTAGCTGCTCCTTCAGAACCACATAAAGGATTATCTACATCAGAGGCAACTATTACTTCTATATCAGCAATTCTCGCATCAAATTTCTCCATATTAATATCTACAATTTTCCCTAGACTCCCCCCTCCAAAAGAAACTTCCTTTCCTCTTTTATCCAGAAGTTTTGCTCCTAATGCCTGAGCCATACCTGCCCCTCCATCTACAGTAGCGCTTCCCCCAATTCCTACAATTATCTTTCTGCAGCCTCTATCCAAAGCTTCCTTAATCAACTCTCCCGTACCGTAGCTGGTGGTGGAAAGAGGATTTCTTTCCCTGGGTGGAACTAATGAAAGGCCAGATGCCTGTGCCATTTCTACAACAGCAGTAATTTCATCTTCTAATATGCCAAAATAAGCATATATTTTTTTTCCCAGAGGAGAAGTAACCTTTTTTCTTATGATTTTGCCTCTCCTCACTTCTACCAGTGACTCTACCGTTCCCTCCCCTCCATCAGCCATAGGCATCTTTATTATTTCTGCCTCAGGGAATACTCTCTTTACCCCCTTCTCCATAATCAGAGCTACTTCTTTGGCTCCCATACTTTCTTTGAAAGAATCAGGAGCAATAATAATCTTCATCTTCCCTTTCACTTTATAACCTGTGTTCCAATCCCTTTATCAGTAAATATTTCTAACAAAAGAGAATGAGACCTTTTTCCACTAATAATATGCACCTTATTCACCCCTTTTCTTAGAGCTATCTGGCAGGCCTTAACTTTAGCTATCATTCCCTTTTGTATTTCCCCTTTCTCTAACATATTCTCCGTTTGCTTTATAGCTAAACCGGGAATAAGACTCTTTTCATCAGAAGGGTCTTTCAAGATTCCCTCTACGTCGGTAAGGAAAATCAACTTCTCTGCTTTTAATGCTGCAGCAATTTCCGCTGCTGCTGTATCAGCATTTATATTGAGACTCTCTCCTTTGCTACTTACCCCTATCGGTGCAATAACAGAGATAAAACCTTCTCTTTCTAAAAGATCAATGAGAGCTGAGTTTATCTGCTCTATTTCTCCTACCAAACCCAGGCTCTTATCCTTGCATTTTCTAGCTGTAATGAGCTGTCCATCTTTGCCTTCCAGTCCGATGGCTTTACCTCCAAATTGATTGAGGAGAGAGACTATTTCCTTATTTATTTTACCTACTAGAACCATCTCCACAATTTCCATAGTTCCTTTGTCCGTAACTCGGTTTCCTTTTATGAATTTAGGTTCCTTATTGAGCTTTTTCATCATACTGGTAATAGCCTTTCCTCCGCCATGGATAATAACCGGCTTTATCCCTACATATCTCATCAAGACTATATCTTCAGCTATTCTTCTCTTTAGATTCTTATCTACCATGGCTTTTCCGCCATATTTTATGACCACGGTCTTGCCAGAGAATTCTCTAATATAGGGAAGTGCCTCTACCAGTATCTGAGCTCGATTCATAGCTTTTCCCACTTATTACCCTCCTTTTTCAAAACAATAGCCGCTTTTAAGGGATTTGTCAAGAAATGCCTCAGGACAATTCTGTATCTACTTTTTGACATAGCTCTTTTTTAGCATAGAATACAAACAAATTACTTCAGGGAAAATTTACCTTGAGGAGATAAGCAATGAAAAAGATGGAAGCAGCTTACTTAGAAAAACCTGGCAAGATAGTTGTTCGCCGAATCCCTATTCCCTCAATCGAGGAAAACGAGGTTTTGGTCAGGGTAGCTCGTTGTGGAGTTTGTATGACCGATGTTCATATGTATAAAGGTAGTTTTCCGGTGAAGATGCCGGTTATTCTGGGACATGAATTCTCCGGTACTATAGAGAAAGTGGGAGAAAAGGTTACTAGTTACGCCAACTTAACCGGCCAAATCCCTATCAAGGTTGGAGACAGGGTCAGTGCTATTCCCATAATTAACTGTGGGTTATGTCCAGCCTGCCTTAGAGGTAAAAGCAATCTTTGTGAAAGTGTGCAGGCTATAGGGGGAGCAGGTGAGATAGTAAACAATGGAGCCTTTGCTCAATATATTAAACTACCCGCCCGAGTTCTTTATAAACTGCCAGATAACCTATCTTACATAGCCGGTGCATTTATCGAGGTAACCGCCTGTTGTCTTCATGGTATAGATTTATCAAGAATTAAAGAAGGAGACTCGGTTCTTCTTATAGGAGCAGGAATGGTGGGTCTTTTACTCCTTGAGCTAGTTAAATTTCAGGGCCCTTCGCAAATAATAGTATCGGAGGGTATCTCAGAAAGAAGAAAGCTAGCCAAAGCTCGAGGCGCAGACTTTGTTATTGACCCAATGCGAACTGACCCTGTAAATGAGGTAAAAGAGATTACTTCTGGTCAAGGAGCAGACGTAGTCATAGAAGCGGTTGGCTCTCCCCAAACGACAGAACAGGCTATTCAGATGGCCAAAAAGGGAGGGATAGTTAACATCTTTGGTGTGGCTGACATTAAAGCTTTTTCCCAGATTAAACCTTTTGATATCTATTTTCGTGAGTTGACTGTGGTAGGCACTTATGCCGTCACCCTAGATACGTTTAATAGAGCAGCTAAACTTCTAGCCTCAGGACGATTAGGCATTGACTATCTTCTCACTGAGGAACTTCCTTTGCACGAGCTGAAAAAGGCTATTGAAATGATGAAGAAAAAGAAGGGCTTAAAGAAGCAAATTGTTATGGTAAAAGAGTGAGGCTGGATTTCTTAATCTTCTCAAGCGGTTTACACAAAAAAACCTCGTTAGACTCCGTCTATGACTAAAACTAAGCGCTATAGGCTCTCTTTTCTTACACCAAAAACTTCCAGATGCCTCCTTATATGTTTAGCCACGCTTTGATAATAATCCTCTCTATTTTCTGTTAAGACATTCACCATTCTCTTTCCAAATTCATCTAGCAAAACACCATAAGCTACGTGGATAACCTGTCTCCAATCATCATTTATTGTTAACTCTTTAACTACTTCTGCCTGACTTAGCTCCCGTATAGAAGGAATATTGCTCAAATTAGTAGTTAGATGGTAGCTGAGACGGTTTTTCCCAAATGTGGCCAAAGCACATTGATGCATTTCTCTAAAGAGAGAAGAATCATACTGCGCTATAACCTTGACTGCTTCCAGATAACTTGTTCCGGCAGTTTTTAGGTGGAACATTCCCTCTGTATATTTACTGATCAGAGGATAGGCGGTGAACTTATCGCTCCCTGAGTGAACAGATAGTTTATAGGGACCCATTTTTCTGGCAATTAAAGAATGCTCTTTAATGCTATCCTCAAATTTCCTTAGATCAGACGGCAAAGGCTTTTTTCCATCATTGGCCCTAATGTCTATGCCTTTTTCAAAACCAGCATCAAATCTTGGCGCCAGACTGGTTAGCTTTACTTCGGCATTATTCAATTCCCTGGCAATTAAGTAATGGGCCAGAGCACTCGTAGCTATGCTCGTTTCGTCAACGGACATTTCAAAATCAAAGTCACTGTCACATTTGTGTTGAGCAATGGCAGCATAAGCATCTATGGTAAATCGTATTGCCCTTAGATATTGCACTGCAATGCGCATTATCTGTCCCTCATTATACCTGATTGGCAATTTGTAATTGCCGCTGACTAACTCTTCTTTGAGGCAAAGATATTTATCCAGAAAATTATCAGCCTCCTTCCTGGTTCTGAACAACTTTGCCCATTCTCTTTTCAATTCTCTCTTTCCCATATTGACAGCAGCGTCATTGATGCAATAAGAGGGATCAACAGTAAACATAGTAAATCCTGCATCTACCGCCAGACCCATACTGGCTAAATCCATTAAGTGGTCAGCATCTGCACCCCATCTGCCTTTATATCCCTCCTGAAAGACTCCCCAGGTGACATCATCAAGAACATCCTGGAATGTTCTTTTTGTACGAGCATTTTCCCTTACCGACTGCTGGGCAAAAAATGCGGTTACATCATAATTCCTCACTGCCCTGATGTGACCGGGAGTAGCAGAGGCTTCTCCCCCTATCCTATCCCCGGTGCCAAAAGCAGGTTCAGTGCCTAAAACAGTGGGAGCAGTATAACTAAAAATTTTTCTGATGACCATAGCATTCTCATGTGTCAAGGGACAGATTTTGAGACTGAAACCATCTATATTTATAGTTTCATCAGCTACAAATTGATCATCGTTGACCTTTCCGCAGACACAAGAAACCAGCTTCTTTTCTTTCTCCTCCTCAATAAGAAAATAGACCTTTCCCTGTGAGATATTCAGAGACTTATGATGAAGATAGAAATTGAGAGGCAGCCTCCTGGCTGCTTCCTTAACTCTCTTTTTCTGAACATCGGTTATTTGAGAAGACCCAATGACTCCTTCTTTCTGCATAACTCTAAGTAAAGAATTAATTTCCTCTAACATAGTTTTTCTCCCACTGTGAAGGTTTAGAAAAGCTCCCCTCAGCCATTCCCTGCAATACCTTGCGAATCAAACCTATAAATCCACTTCCTATAATACCTGTCCTTATCTTTTTGGACATCCTAGCTCCCTGAAATTAACTTGTTTTCGCCTGGAATTTTATCCAGCTTTCTATTATCTTCTCTGTTGCTGTTGCTCCTATTCTGGTAGCACCTGCCCTTATGGCATCCAATATTGCCTCGAGGCTCCTGCTTTATCTTGCAGTTCACTCCTCACTATCTTTAATTTATCTACCTTGGGTCCCATATAGATTCGTTGGCGAAGTGTTTTCCTAATTCCTTCAATTAAAAGGTCAGTTGCTTTAGCTATTCCCGTACCTAAAGCTGTGCATATCAGATTTTTGACTCCCCTTCCAGTCTGTTCCCTGATAATGTCTATTTGTTAGTTAAAAAGTTGTGGTCAACTTTTGTACTTGGCCGCTCTTAGCAGACTCATAAACCTTGACTATAATCTCAAGAACATGACGGCCATGTTCAGCACTAATTAGTGGTTCTTTGTCCTGGGTAATACAATCAACCAGATGCTCAATTCCATCGCCGAGAGAATATGTCTCCTCTGCTTGGGCTGCAACTGGCGTACTCCAACCTTTTAGACCAAATTCTTTCTTTTTTGCATAGAGACCTACGGGTGGACCTTCACCATAATAATAAGGGTTCAAGGTAACTGTTCCCTCACTGCCAAAGAATTCTATGTCAGAACTTTTGCTTGCTTGCATACAGAAAGTTCCGTCTATATAGGCAAAAGTTATATCGCCAAAGTCTAAAAGCATCAAAGTGTTATCATCCACCTCCACTTTTATTGTCTTACCTATAGCTGCACCTCCCCCAATAATACGTTCAGGAATAGCTATTCCTGAGAAGGCGGTAACCTTCTTAACCGGTCCCAAGATTCCCGTAATGGCATGGAGGGAATAGACAGCCAGATCAAAAAGGGGTCCTGCACCCTTTTTGTAAAACCAGGTAGGATCTGATGAGTATTCTTTCCATGAGGCTGGTCCTGCACTGGAACTATGTGCACAAACAAAACATACCTTACCGATGGTACCCCTATTAATAATTCTCTTTGCCTGTTGAACAGCTAGGCTTAGCATGACTGGTGGAGCAGATGCTATCTTGATACCAGCCCTAGCTGCCTCTTCAATTAAGGTATCCGCTTCCTCGAGCGTAGCTGCCATAGGTTTTTCAGTATAGACATGTTTTCCTGCCTTTATGGCAAGCAGAGAAAAGGGTGCATGATGAAGCATATCTGTTAAATTAACCACGACCTCGATGTCTGCCTTCTTGAGCATCTCATTATAGTTGAGGTAGTACTCCTTTGCCTTAAACTCTTTTGCTGCCTTCCTAGCTCTCTCCTCAGCAATATCACAAACACCTACCAGGTCTATCTTTTCTTTTGTTAGTGAAGCTATATCCGGTAGATATGAGCGAAAAGCAACATCACCACATCCAACAACACCAATTTTCACCTTTCTCATCTCTCTGCTCCTTCTCTCAATTCTTTCCTTTTTAAAATCTCTTAATCAAAAACCACCTTTTAATTCCGGAGTATACATATAGTCAAAAATTGGAAGGTTACCTCTGAAATCATTTTATATATATTTTTTTAAGAATTTTACCCCTCTCGGCACAGCAAGTAACTCATCCTCTTTGCCTTCATATTCAACAGAGATAAAACCTCTGTAATGTGCTCTGTTAAAAATCTCCAGGATCGGTAATCAGAAATCGAGGTGCTTCAATGCTATGACACATCATATCATTGAGCATTCCCGTGTCAAGCCCTGCTCTTGACAACTCAACTTTTTGTGTTACTATATGTTTAAATGATATTTAAGAGAAATTAATGACATTTCACCCGGGGAACAAAATGAAAATGAGAAAATATAACCAAGTAAGTGAAGAGCGTACCTCTTTAGGAGCCCGTATTAGGCAATTGAGGAAAGATTCAGGGAAAAGTATTAAAGAGATGACCAGTGAAATTAGAGTAACTGGAAGTCTTATTAGCCAAATAGAGAGAGGTAAGGCAAATCCCTCAATGACTACCCTCTGGACAATTGCTCATGTCTTAAAGGTACCGATAGGAGAGTTTTTTGAGCCAAGTCATAGTGAAAGTCCTGTAGTCAGGCAAAAAGAGAGAAAAGTAATCAACATAAAGGACGGGATGAGATTTTATCTCCTCTCACCCAATTTAAGAGGTAAGCTAGAAGTTTTGTATATACTGTTAGAACCCGGTGCAATGACAGGAGAAGAATTATATACGCATGCCGGGGAAGAGTGCGGACTGGTGATAAAAGGAAAGATCAAGGTAACCTTAGGAGATCACGAATATTCACTGAAAAAAGGTGATAGTATCACTTTTCAGTCAACTAGGCCTCATAAAGTCCAAAATATTGGAAAAACAGAAGCTATTGTTGTTTGGGCCAATACTCCACCGTCTTTCTAAGTAGAAGCCTTGCTGGTGTTGTAGGTACGCACGTTATCAATCGCGAGAATCCTATTATTTGAGGAGGATCAAGCTACTACCTTTGCAGAAGGAGGAAGTAAAATGATGAAGGTGGGACTATATTCTATTACTTATTCAGGAACATGGTACAAGGGTGAGCTTTTGAGTATCAAGGAGATGATTCGGAAAGCAAAGGCTCTAGGCTATGAGAGTATTGAGATAGACCTCAAGAGACCGCATGGCTTTCCTCTGGACTTAGATGAAAAAGCCAGAACCGAAATAAGAGAGTTTGCTGAATCTGAAGGCATTGAGATACCAGCGGTGGCCGGAAACAATAACTTTGTAAGTCCTATTCCAGAACAGCGAGAGAATGAGCTTTTGATGCTGCATGAGCAGATTCGCTTGGCTAGTGATTTAGGAGCTAAGGTGCTAAGAATTTTTGCTGCCTGGAGAGGAGTAACCTATCGTGACGGGATAGCAACTTATGATATGATACTCAACTATGAGAAGAACCAGTATCCAGATACTACCAAATTGGAGAGATGGAATTGGGCTAGAGAATGTATTAAGGAAGGCTCAGAATGGGCAGAGAAATACAAAGTTATTCTTGCCCTTCAGAACCATCGTCCTCTAATTGAAAACTATGAGGATATGCTGGATATGGTAAGGGAGGTTGGTTCAGACTATCTAAAGTGCTGTCTGGATGCTCCTTGTGAGCCCTGTCAGGATGATGATTATTTAATTGAAGCTGTAAGGAAAACAGGAAATCTTCAGGTTCTCTCACACTTTAATGGTGAATGGACTAAAGACTCAAAGGGTGAGGTTGTCTATATAAAGCACCGTCCGGATGTTATAATAGCCAACTATCCTGTGTTCATTAAAGCGCTCAAAGAGATAGGATATGATGGATATATAAACTATGAATTTTGTCATCCAGCTCTAAGAGACCATCAAGCTGCAGGCATTGATTATATAGATGAGCAGGCTGCGTATGCTCTTGAGTATATGAGAAAGCTTATCCAGTCAACTTGATAGCTATTGCTGGATAGGAAAGAAGAAGAGAGAAAAGTAAGGATAGAAAGGAGATAATATTTTATGGCTCGAAAAATAAAGCTTGCTGTTGTAGGATGTGGTGTAGTGGCAAATAGATACTACTTACCTGCTATATCTTCTGCCGATGGAATTGAACTTATATGTGTATGTGATGTAGTTAAAGAACGAGCAAAGGAAGTGATGGAGCAATTCGGAGCTAAAGAGTATTATCTAGATTATAACAAGATGCTCCAGAAGGCTGATATAGAGGCGGTGGTTGTTTTAATTAATGCACAATATCATTTCTCTTTAAGTCTAAAGGCTCTTAAAGCAGGAAAACATGTCTATACTGAAAAGACTATGGCTCTTACTCTCAAAGAAGCAGATATTTTAATTGAAGAAGCAGAAAAGAGAGGTCTTAAATTAGCCGCTGCTCCGGCTGTAATGCTCAGTCCGGCCAACCAGCAGATAAAGAAGATTATTAAGAGGGGGCTGATCGGGAAAGTATGTTTTGTTTGCGCTCATAGTTCACATAATGGACCAGCTTCCTGGGAAAACTTTACTACTGACCCTACCTGGTTCTATAAAAAAGGAGCAGGTCCTCTTTATGATCTTGGTATTTATGCTTTGCACACGCTTACGGGGATTTTAGGTCCCGCTAAAAGAGTAACAGCTCTTTCTGGGATAAGTATTCCCCAGGTTACCATTAGATCAGGTATAGCCAAAGGGAAAAAGATAAAGGTTGAGGTTGACGATAATACCTTGCTTCTTCTGGATTTTGGTGAGAATACTTTTGCCTATGTGGATGCAACCTTCTGTGTGAAGGTAAGCCGAGGACCAGCAACAGTCTTTTACGGTAGTGAAGGAGTAATCACCAGTGGTGGCTTTGGAGCTGGTCCCCTGGAAGTATATACCGAAAAAGAAGAATTGGGTATAAAGGGTTTGATTACTCCATATTCTCCTCTTGGAGCTGTTGAGCCAGTCTGGGATCTAAGCTATGGTGTAATACACTTTGTGGAACGTATTAGAGAAGACAAAAAGCCTGTAATCAGTGCTGAACATGCCAGACATGTTCTGGAGATTATGCTAAAGGCTTATGAATCTGCCAAGAGCGGCCAAGCACAAAGGCTGGCAACAACTTTTTAAAATCAGAATAGCGACAACATTTACACCATTTTAAGATAGGGAGGTTAAAGGTAATGGAAAAGAAAGGCATTGGAATTATTGGGCTTGCCCACTGGTATTGGGCCTATGGGTGTGCTTATAGTATCGCGATGAGTCCTATCGCAGAACTTGCGGCTATCTGTGATATAGCTGAAGAGAGAGCTAGAAAGATGGCAGAGGTTTATGGAGCCAGAAGGTACTATAAGAATTATGAGGAGCTTCTAAGAGACCCAGAAGTGGAGGCCGTTATCATAACTGCAAGCACCGATATGCATGATGAGGTTGCTCTCGCTGCAGCCAGGGCAGGTAAAGACATACTGATCGGTAAACCAATATCACGTACACTCCAGGGAGCAGAGCGGACTATTAAAGAGGTAGAGAAAGCAGGTGTTAAATTGATGGCTATGGCGACCGGGCCTTCCCAGGGAGATCGAATAAAGAAGTTAATTGATGAAGGAGTCATTGGGAAACCCTATGTAGTTCATTCCTCTTTGCTGGCTACACCTCCTCTTTGTGAGCCGGGTCTTAACAAGCCCGGTTGGTTTGCCGATCCCCAAAAAGCCCCAGGGGGAGGGTTTATTGATCACGCTATTTATGCGGTAGGTAAGTTACGCTGGTACTTTGCCAGTGAAGTTAAAAGAGTCTATGCTGAAATGGGAAAATTTGTCTATAAAGATTGGGAGGTTGAGGACCATGGTATGGCCATTTTAAAATTTGAGAATGGAGCCATAGCCACTCTTGAAGCTACCTTTACTGCACCTGATAGAACTCATGGGGGGATGATGATTATTGGCACAGAAGGTGAGATAGAGCTCAAAGGTAACATGATTAGTATTTGGAGCAAGAAAGAACCTTATAAAGAGCGGCAGTCCTTTGAAATACTACCTCCTAATCCAGTATATGACAAAACATATGCAGAAGTAGCGATACCCACACCTCCTTATGTAGCAGGTTATAAACCGACAGTGGATGAGTTCCTCAATTATATTACTACCGGCAAGGAACCAATGGGGACACCAGAGGATGCTAAAATAAGTTTAGAGGTTTGTCTGGCAGCATATGAATCGGTAAGGATTGGTGGAGTTGTAGAGCTGCCTTTAAAAAGTGAGGTAGATGTAGCAACCATTCTAAAGAGTTTGTAAAAATGTAATCTGCCAAAAGGAGGTTTGAACATGGAAAGAAAAATAGTGTATTTTAAGACACCGGGAAAGGCGAACACCGATCTGACCCTGAAAGTCGCCAGACAAAGGATAGAAGAACTCGGAGTAAAACAGATCGTCCTTGCTTCGTCGCATGGATATACGGCCAAGAAAGCCAAGGCGATGTTCGTCGGGTTGGATGTGGAAATAATTGCTGTAACGATATGTGCAGCATTCCACAAAGAGGGCTGGACAATGACATCTCAGGAGAGGCAGGAATTGGAAAGTATGGGGATTAAAGTGCTTACATCGCTTCATGCCTTAGGGGATGATGTAAGCGCTACATTTGACGCTAAATCACCCAATCAGATTGTCCGTGAGACCTTATATAGATTCTGTCAAGGCATGAAGGTGGCGGTTGAAATAACGTTGATGTCTGCCGATGCAGGCCTGATAAATATCTCAAAGGAAATCATCGCTATAGCAGGCTCAGATGAAGGGGCGGACACTGCCTTAGTGCTTAAACCTGCTTACTCGGGAAATTTTACCGATCTTAAGATCAAAGAAATTCTTGCAAAGCCAAGGTGATAGAATTTATTGAAAGAGAAATTATTTTCCTTAGTTTTCAGATTGTCATATATGGGTCAAAGATCGAGGAAGGAGGTGAGGGAATAACTGGGATAGTCTAGTTTGGGAAGAAAGTAAATCTATAAGGAGGGTTAAAAAATGTTTACTGGTAAGAAAATTATGTTTTGCATGATACTCACTATGGTGGTAGCTACTATATTTTGTGGAGTAGCTTTTTCCGCCGAAAACATAGTAAGAGTTTTACATGTTGCAGGTCCAGAGGCTGATCACCTTGTTGAGTATACAGGAGAATTTGAAAAAGAGACAGGAATCAAAGTCTCAATAGACATAACGCCTAGGGCAGTTATCACTGAGCGAATTATGCGCGAGTTGATAGAACAACAGGGAATATACGATGTTGTAATGGGCATGGGTGGTAGTCTCTACACAACATATGTGAATAAGGGAGAGTATATACCAATAGAAGATTATCTATCCCAAGAGGAAGTGGATCAATTTTACGGTAGGAAAGTTTTTACAGACCCTCGTAGCGGCAAGATGGCCACAATGCCACAGTATCACAACTTCGAAATGATGTTCTATAGAAAGGACCTATTGAACGATCCCAAAGAGCAGGCTTCCTTTAGAGAAAAATATGGTCGCGAGCTCACAGTTCCCAGAACTTTCCAGGAGCTTTATGAAGTTGCTGAGTTCTTCACTCGTCCTCCGGACATGTACGGTTATCTTGTAGGTGGAATTGACTGGTCATGGACCTGTGATTGGCTTTATTTCCTATTTGGACAGGGTGAAAATGTTGGGGACGAGGATGGCAACTTGACACTCAATACCCCTGGAGCAATTAAGGCTACGGAGGATTTAGCGAAAATTGTTAAGTTCGGTCCACCTGGATGGGAAGCGATGACATTCTTCGATGGTGATGAGCTAATGAAAGAAGGCAAGCTTTTCATGTACCAAAACTGGACCTATATCTGGAAAACATTTTGTGAAGAGATGCCTGATAAGGTAGGTATTGCACCTCCAATTGGAGACGTGGAACCTGGAGTGTACCTGAGTGGATGGCTTGCCCTCATTCCCAAGAAGGCTCCCAATCCGGATCTGGCAGTCAAGTTTGTCAAGTGGATGGGAGGCTACGATTACCAGAAAAACCATACAATGGATCTGATGGGCAATCTCTCATCAAGAAGCGATGTGATGAAGGATCCTGAGGTAAGGGCAGCCTATATAGGAATTGGGGAGCTTGAAAAGGCCCTGGCTTACGCACATGTTCCCCGGTGTACTTGGTGGGATGAACTGACAGCGAGCGTCTACGGAGTTTTCTTTGAGGCGCTAAAGGGCGAGATGACCGTAGCAGAGGGACTGAATTGGCTGCAAAATGAAAAGTTTGCTGGCAGACGAGCGATAGAATAGACTTTATTGCTTAATTTCTTTCGAGGGCAAGCTAATAACCTGGTTTGCCCTCGGAATTTAACAGGGCTGAGAAAGTATTTGCTTCAGGCAAAGGAAAATCAAACTACCAGCTTTGCAGGAAGAGAAAACTATGAGCAGAATTAGAAATAGAGAACGAAGAATAGGGATTTTCTTGATTCTTCCATGTCTCTTGTTTGTTTTAGCATTTGTAATGTATCCTCTATTCAGGAACATTTTTTTGAGTTTCCATGCTTATAACCCTCTACACTCACTTGAAACGATTTTTGTTGGATTAGACAATTATCGATGGTTGACTACAGAACCCCTTTTTTTAAATTCGCTCTATGTTACGGTTTTATTTACAGTAGTGAGTGTTATTTTTGAGATGTTCATAGGATTTTTTGTAGCTCTTTTTCTGGTCAGGATGAAAGACATACTTTCGAAATGGGTTTCTAGATTCCTCACTAGTATTTTTATAATACCCTGGGTAGTTCCGGGGATATCAGCTGCTGTAGCATGGAGAATGTTGTATCATCCAACATTTGGCCCCATCAATACTATATTAGGTAAAAACATAATGTGGCTTTCTAATTCCTCATTATCCCTGTTCTCGATTGTGATTGCCGATGTTTGGAAATGTACCCCTTTCTTCATATTTATTTTTTTTGCCGGTATGATGTCCGTTCCAATAGAACAATTTGAAGCAGCAAGAACAGATGGTGCATCAATGTGGCAGGAATTTAGGTATATAATGTTACCTAGCATATTACCACTTATGCTTGTTGCTTCTGCCTTTAGGGCAATAGATGCCTTCACGAAGATTTTCGACTTAGTATACGTACTTACGGGTGGAGGCCCTGGTGCCGCCACTGAGGTATTGCCACTTCTAATTTATAAAACTGGGCTTAAGTATTTTAGATTTGGGACAGCTTCAACTCTAGCTGTGGTAGCTATATTAATTTCCCTAGTCTTCGGAATGGGGTTGTTAAGAAGACAAAGATGAAATTTTCCATTACAAAAAAAATATTGATCATTATCCTAATAATCATCTTAGTAGGAATGACGCTCTTTCCAGTCATCTGGATGGTTTCTTCTTCCCTAAAAGTAGACAAAGAAATATATACAATCCCTCCAACCTGGATTCCAGAAAAATTTACCTTAGATCACTATAGTGACCTGTTCAGTCGTTTTCATTTTGGCAGGTACCTACCAAATAGTGCAATAATTGCGATAAGTACTACCATAATCAGCGTGATGCTGGGGTTGCTAGCCGCATATGGCTTTTCGAGATATAGTTTTCCAGGATGTGGAGCACTTCTCTTTGTGATGTTACTGGTTAGACTCTTCACGCCAGCAGCGTTCGTCGTTCCTCTCTATGATATGATGAGGTGGTTGGGTTTAGTTGATACACTCTTCGCGATAATGATAGGCGTTACCATTATGAATTTACCGTTTGTGGTGTGGATTATGAAAGTTTTCTTCGATGATTTTCCAAAAGAACTAGAAGATGCAGCTAAGATAGACGGTATGTCTTCTCTGCGTATTTTAGCGAGTGTTATTCTTCCTTTAGCTACACCTGCAGTAGCCACGGTTGCGCTGTTTTCCTTTAATGTGGGTTGGAATGATTTTCTCTTCAGTCTTTCATTTTCACAAACAATCAAATCAATGACAGCAACTGTTGGTATTGCAAGCATGGACACCGGTTATAAGGTCTACTGGGGTGCTATGATGGCAGGAGGAGCGTTTTTATCAATGCCCATAGTGATAATTGCATTTGTACTGCAAAAGTACTTTGTTAAAGGTCTTACTATGGGAGCCAGTAGATGAAAGAATTCTGGATTCCGAAAGAAGTGCAGATTCACTTTAACCTATTCGCTGAGGCATAACTTTAGGAAATTCCGCAAGAGAAAGCGTAAAGGATTATCTTACATTCAAAGGGAGGCTTGGAGGTTTACTCTGCAGACAAATTTGTGGATTAAAGAGGAGTTGGGATGAAGCTAGCTCTAAAAGGTGGAGGTAAGATTCGCAAAAAACCATTTTTTAAATGGCCTATGTTTGACCAGTGCGAGAAAAAAGGTCTCTTGGAAGTGCTTGAGAGCAGAAGGTGGTTTTCAGGCTATCTAGGTGGCGATCCAGGGTCAAAAGTGGCTGAGTTTGAGAGAAAATTCGCCCAATATCAAGGAGCAAAATATGCAATGGCTGTTTCCAGCGGAGCTGCGGCTCTGGAGGTAACCCTCAGGAGTCTCGGGATAGGTGCGGGTGACGAGGTGATTGTTCCTGCCTATACCTTTATCGCTACAGCAACTGCGGTAATGAATGTAAATGCAGTTCCAATAATAGTTGATATTGAGCCAAATCACCTTTGTATAGATCCTGAGGCTATAGTAAAAGCAATCACCTTCCATACTAAGGCTGTAATACCGGTGCACTATGGTGGTCAGATAGCTGATATGGAAAGATTAATAGAGATTACTACTGAGAACAACCTTATAGTTATTGAGGATGCTGCCCATGCTCACGGTTCAATGTGGAAGGGGAAGAGAGCAGGCACCTTTGGAAAGGCAGGTTGTTTCAGCTTTCAAGAGTCCAAGACCATCACAGCAGGTGAAGGTGGAATTATATTAACAGATGATGATGGACTTGCAAAGAGAGCGAGGTCTTATCGAAGTAATGGAAGAGAGGAAGATAGACCCGGATATGAACATCACCGATTAGGATGGAACTATCGCCTGACAGAATTTCAGGCAGCTATTCTCCTCGCTCAGCTGCCAAGGCTAGAAGATCAGGTAAAAACTCGAACGAAAAATGCTAACTATCTCTCACAAGAACTTAGGAAAATTCCTGGTTTTAAGCCAATTACTGATCCTCCAGGAACAGAGCTTAATGGCCACTATCTATATTCGGTCATACATGAAAAGCAGGAACTTGAAGGAGTAGAAAGAGATAGAGTAATAGAGGCTTTGAGGGCCGAAGGTATTCCTTGTCAAGGAGGGAATTTACCCATAAATCGTAGTCCTGTGTTTAAGAAGGAGAATTGGGAGAAGGCAGGAATGTCTTTTTACTCACGTTTTCTAGAGCGCGAGTTCGATGTAAGTAAGATAAAAACACCGATAGCGGATGAGACTTTTGAAAAAATAATTCAATTTTCACAGCACCTATTATTAGGTGATAAGGAAGATATAGACGACATAGTGAAGGCCTGTCAAAAGGTGAGTGAAAACGCGTCAGAATTGCGATAAAGAAAGTAAATTAATTAAGAGGAAAACCTCAAGGTCCTGAGGAAACCACATCACATACCTTAAATCAAGTCCACCTTACATCATTTTATTTATTACTTATCTATTCTTACTTCTGGGCGGTCTTTTAGCATCCATTCCGTATGAAATATGCCCTTCTTATCTACTCTTTCATAGGTGTGCGCTCCAAAATAGTCTCTTTGTGCCTGAATGAGGTTTGCTGGCAATCGAGAACTTCGATAGCTGTCAAAATAAGCCAGGGCTGAACTAAAACCAGGTACTGGTATGCCCAAATCAGTTGCTGTAATGACAACTTTGCGCCACTTATCCTGAACTTTCTCGATTGCTTCTTTAAAGTAAGGGTCTAATAGTAAATTAGGCAAGTGCGGGTTTCGTTTAAAAGCTTCGTTGATCTTTTTTAGAAATTTAGCCCGAATAATACAACCGCCCCGCCAGAGCATACTAATTCTACCCAGGTCAAGCTCCCACTTATATTCTCTAGCAGCTTCTTTCATCAGGGAAAAACCCTGGGCGTAAGAACAGATTTTAGCGGCATAGAGTGCCTCTTTAATTGCTTCCAGCAAATCCTCTTTGTCACCCTGGTATTTTTTGCCAGGGCCCTTTAGTACTTTTCCTGCCTTAACTCGCTCTTCTTTAATAGCTGAAATGCATCGGGCAAATACAGCCTCGGCAATGGTCGATGCAGGTACTCCTAAATCCAGGGCTGATTGACTGGTCCATTTACCAGTACCCTTTTGAGCCGCCTCATCAAGAACCATCTCTACTAAAGGATTTCCGGTAGTATCTATTTTGGTAAAGATATCAGCGGTTATCTCAATTAAATATGAATCAAGTTTACCTTGATTCCATGCACTGAAAGTTTGTCCCATCTCCTTGGCATCCATACCCAGAATATTCTTCATCAAACTATACGCCTCGGAAATGAGCTGCATATCACCATATTCGATACCGTTGTGAGTCATCTTAACATAATGACCAGCGCCATCAGAGCTAATATAAGCACAGCAGGGAACACCATTTACCTGAGCAGCTATGTCAGTAAAGATTGGTTCTACCAGCTTGTAAGCCTCTAATTGCCCGCCCGGCATAATAGCAGGACCCTTCAAAGCCCCCTCTTCCCCGCCGCTAACTCCAGTACCAATATAAAGAATATTTTTTTCGGCCAGGTAGTTACTCCGTCCTATAGTATCCTGAAAAAAGGAATTACCAGCGTCAATGATTAAATCACCGCTTTTCAGATAAGGCAGAAGTTTATCGATAAAATCATCCACCGGTTTGCCCGCTTTGACCATCAGTATTATCTTCCTGGGAACCTCGAGAGCTTCGACCAATTCCTCTATAGTGTGAGTTCCCACTATATTCCTTTCTCTGGCTTCTTCTTTTAAGAAGGTATCTACTTTTTGCACGGTTCTATTAAAAACCGCCACCGAATACCCGTGCATCTCCATGTTGAGAACTAGATTCTTACCCATCACTGCTAAACCTATCAGTCCTATACTACACTTTTTCATACTAAATTCTCCCTCAATTTTTATTTGTCAAAAAAAATCTCCTTCTGTTAAGAGCAGTTAATATATTATTAGTTTAACATTAACCAGTCAAGGGCTTCTTTCTTGATGAACTAAGAAATTATATGGTCTACCGAAGGACATTTTCTGAAGAAGCCTTATAGGAGCAACCTTAACGAAGCTTCGAGTTGAGGAAGAAGAAAGAGGTGTTGTCTGAGGAGCGAAGCGAGGAGTTTCACCTCTTTCCCGAAACGAGAAGCTGAGTAGAAATAATGAAAGGCTACTATACAGCGACGGAAGAAATTGTCCTTCGGTATTTCTTGACGCAAGAATTAAGAAAAGTTATAATATCGCACATACAAGAGAAAAGGAGAGGTAAATGAATAGAGAGGAATTGAATGCGGCAACAGAAAGACTAAAAAACTTCCCCAGAAAAAAGAAATTTCTTATTGCCATCGATTCGGATGGCTGTGTATTTGATTCTATGAATCCCAAGCAAATTGTAGTTTTTCATGCAAAGATTATGGAATTTCATCAGCTATGGGGTATTGAATCCTATCTGCGTGAGGTGGCCGAATTTGTTAACCTCTTCTCCAGGACGCGAGGATGCAATCGCTTTATTGCCTTGCAGCACATATACCGTTTTCTCACCGAAATACCAGAGATAAAGCAAGTGATAATGGAACAAGGAATTACTCTTCCCGATACAACTACCCTGGATGCCTATATTAAAAAATACAAGGATATATCCTTGGGTAATCCTACCCTGGAAGAATATGTGCAAGAAAGAAGGGAGAGTTCCTTATCCAAACTTCTGACCTGGAGTAAAGCAGTAAATTCAACTGTAGCTGCCAAAATTAAGAATATTCCTCCCTTCCACCATGTAAGGGAAGCTCTGGCACTAGCCTCTGAAAATGCTGACCTTATAGTAGTTTCGCAAACACCTTATGAGGCATTAGGTAGAGAATGGAAGGAACACAATCTAAACAATTATGTAAGAGTCATTGCCGGACAAGAAATGGGTAAGAAAGAAGAGCACATCAGAATAGCTGCCAGGGGTAAATATAAATCCGATGAAATGCTGATGTTAGGCGATGCCCCAGGAGACAGAAGAGCAGCTGAGGCAAATGGCGCACTTTTTTGTCCTATTATTCCTGGTAAAGAAACCCAATCCTGGAAAAGATTGGTAGAAGAAGCACTGCCTAGATTTTTTGAGAAAACCTTTGCCGGTAGTTATCAGAAGGAGCTTATGGCAGAATTTGACCAGGCTCTTCCCTCTAAGCCTCCCTGGCAAGAGCTAAACTATGACCATAGGACATCGTACAGAGAAAGACAGCCATTAAGAAAAGCAATGTACGAGAGGTTTGATCCGCAAGGAAGACTCCTGATAATGGAAGAGGAAGATAAATGAGCCTGCCACTCTTAACCAGGAAGAAACCTTCCTTAGAAGTTAAAATACTGGCTATTGGTGCTGGTGGATTGCAAAGAGCTTTAACTCATGAGTATGTCCATGATTTAATCAAAATGGGTAAGTATAAAGGTGGAATCTTTATTGGCCAACCAAGACACAGCTCAAAAGCTGAAGCACTCAGTCAACAGGGCGGATTATACCATGTGGTTACGTTCAAGGTGGGGGGAATAACGGGTATAAAATTAATAGAAAGTGTGGTAGGCGCCAGTGCTTTATCCACAAGGGAAGGAAAGGAACAATTCCTCGAGCAGGTCAAAAATAATTTAGACCTAATTCTGGTAGGAGTTACCGAAGCAGGTATAAAAAAAGGAGAGATTGGCATGGATATCCTGGCGGAAACTCTATCTGCTTACTTTGGCGAGCATGGCCCAAAAAGCATCATTTCGGTGATGGATACCGATAACCTCAAAGGTAATGGTGAAATTGTGAGAGATATCCAGAAGGAATATGCCAGAGAAAAAGGAAGTAGCCCTTATTTATCCTGGCTGGAAAATAAGGTTGATTTCCTGGACGAGATGGGAGACAGAGTAGTGCCAGACCCCGCTGCTGTTCCTGAGGCAATAAAGGAAGAAGCTAAAAAGAGAATTGGCAAAGAAGACCACTTGATTACTTATACCGAAAAGATGCCGGAACAATGGTCATTGGTGATTAGAGATGCCAAGGGAAAATTGAGGGTGCCTTTTTCTGAACTCACCCATGCGGGAGTAATTGTTACCAGAGGTAGTATTAACTCTTACCATAACTGGAAATTAAGATTACTTAACTCGGTTCATATTCCTTTTATAACTCATTTGGCACAGTTATCTGCATACAGAAAAATAAATGCGGCAGCAAATGATCCTGTCATTAAAGAGTACTTACGGACAGTGGTCTGCGGCAATGCTCGAATTGTGGAAAAAGACATACCCATCCAGGGCGAAAATGCAGCAAAATATGCCCTCAGCTTTGTAAAAAGAATCAGCGAATTAGAAGATGACCCAGTCAGAGTTAACATCAATCATACTCTGAAATTAAGAGAAAGAATTGCTCCTACCATTATCTCCAAACATTATACTACTGCTTCTGAAGAATTCAAAGATAAACTAGCCTTTGCCCTGGCTACTGTTTTCAGATATCTAACTGCCATAAAGCGGGATGGAGATAGCTATTTGGGCAAAGATGACCTGGAAGCAACTTATCGCTTCACTGATGCTAATCCTACTATCCCTGAATTGCTGATGGGTGCTCGAAGGCAAGACAAAGGACAGATTGAAAATAAAATAAAACAAATATTTGAGGACTTTTCTCTCTGGACTCCTCCTGGTTCTAAACAAAAAATAGATTTGAGCGGTAATGAGGACTGCCTGAGAAGAGTAATCGGCTTTTACCAGAGAATGATTGGAGGAGAAAAAGCCCTTGATATACTAAGAAAATAAAGATCGGTAAAGGAACAGCCAGAAAATTGGTGTTTACTTTTAGGAGCTCAGGCAAAAATAGACCAAAATAGTAGGGATAAAGACGCCTATTTTCCAATTTCTGGAGCATCAGGGTTTGTTCCTGGGCCAAAGTGTTTCAAAATAACCAGATTCTCATAGCCTTTGTTAGTAATTCTTACTCCCCTTCTGGCCGCCTCACTAGAGACAAAGAGCTCATCATGGGTAAGCTCATTATACCTGATAAGGGAGGGAGATTCTACCGGCATTTTACCCACACTTCCATGTCCCTGTATCACAACCAGTCCATAAGCACCATTATCTTTTATGGTTACACTTCTATCCGGAAATACGGTTAACTCCCTGGCGCTAAATATATCGCCTGCGCCATAAGTGATCCACATTTCCTGATATCCTTCCTCTTTTGTATTACCTACCGGCAGCGGCTTAAGATAATGATTCTTTTTGAAATGCTCATCAAGATTAGCTGGCCAGTCAATGAGCTCAACAATAAAATCAAGGTCATAATGCTTATCCTCTGCTACGTCATGCACCAGTAAATCCCAGGGGACGGGCCTGTTCTCAACCATTGACTGAAACATAGCAAAGACATCACTCGGGCCCTGAATTTCATAAGTAACTAAAGAACCGGGAGCATGAAGAATGCAGGGGGGAACTGACCAACCCGTTCCTGGCTCCAGCTTATAGGCTTGCGTATAGTTTAAGATGCCATTATCACCTTCATTCCAGCGTTCCAAACATCTCTTAACATCCTTTTTTGTCGTTCCTGGAGCAAAGCCAAAGTAGGTATAAGGAAAGTCGTTATTCACAAAATTGAGCTGCCTGGGAAAATAATAGGCCTCTGGCTTTCCTTTTCTGCCTACTAATTTTGCCTGCTCATCGCTTTGATGAAGGTGATGAGGAATGGGGCCTAGATTGTCAAAAAACTTAGTTAATACTTTCCAGCCTCCAAATTTTCCCATAGTCTCCTTTCCCAAAATAAGGTCACCCTCTAACTCAATAGCTTCCTTGAGTAAAACCACCTTTTCGCCGTCTATGACAATATAGCTTAAACCCTCATCCTCAGGCGTTCCTGGCCCATTGTCTGCATTAGTGGTAGAAGCAAGCCATCTCTCGTCAATGCCTCCTCTATCAATACCAAGAGCATAAATATCCCTTGTATCCAGCTTTAATCGCCTACCCGGGATTAAAAATGACCTGGGAACCCAGGCTGGAGCCAGACGCAGAACGCCTTCATTTTTTTGTAAGTTCTCTCTTAGTAACTTTCCTTTTTCCACATCTGTCATTTTTTTACCTTTCACCCTAAGTTGCCTTAAGGACTAATCTCATTCATTGCATTCATCCACGTCTAAAAGAGGTGGGACTCTGCCCGTTGTATAAGTAACAGCCCTTAAAGTCCATAGTCATACATTCTACCGTCACATTATGTTTTTTCAAGGCATCGACGAACTTCTGTGCATCTTCATCTACTTCTGCAAACAATCCATAGGACAGAAAGAAGCCACTTTCTTAAGCTTCTAGTGATTCTTAGTGTCTCCCGAAATATACACTTTTATCCCATCAAAGTCAAAGACACAGCCAACACTGTCCTCGGTGTGTTCAGGGTGCACAGCACTTATCTTCATACCCTCAACTACTAAGGAGAGCTAGCCAGAATTTTCGCGTGTTTGACTTTTTTTTTGAACGTTACTATAATACATAACAAAATCGGTAAGAAAGAGATTAGAAAAGTCAAAAAGAATAGTAGAGAAATTAGGAAGGGAGGTGAGGCGTTTAAAAAGGACTGAAGGTTGAAGGGTAAAAGTATATTCAAAAGGAGGTTAGTGATGAAAAAAGGCACAGTAGTGCTGGGTATAATTACTCTAATGTGTATAAGTATACTGGCGTTACCTGTTGGAGCAAAGACAGTGCTCCGCTGGAATTTAGGCACCGAACCGCCCACCCTTGATCCTGCTCTGGCTACCGATACTACCTCTGTATTTGTAGATGAGCAACTTTTTCTTGGCCTAACCGATTTCAATGATGAAACAATGGAGGTTATTCCTGAATTGGCCAAGGATTGGTTGGCTTCTGATAATGGACTCGTCTGGACATTTATTATGCGAGATGATGTCAAATGGACTGATGGAAAGCCGGTCACAGCTTATGATGTGGAATACGGAGTAAAGAGGACCCTTAATCCGGCTACAGCCTCAGATTACGCTTATGTGCTTTATGTCATTAAAGGAGCACAGGACTATAATACAGGACAGGTGGAAGATGCTAGTGTAGTAGGCGTTAAGGCAGTGGGTGACTACATCGTGCGTTTCGAATTAAATCATGCTGCCGGATATTTCCCATCTATAGCCAGTATGTGGATAGCCAGACCCCAACCTAAAGAAGCTATCGAAAAATGGGGTGACAAATGGACAGAGCCGGAAAACATTGTCACCAATGGGCATTACATGCTAAAAGAGTGGGTTCATGACGACTATCTAGTTATGGTGAAAAATCCTGATTGCTATGAGGCAGATAAGGTTCAGATTGATGAAATCTACGCTGTGATGATAGAAGAGCAGTCTACTGCTTTGGCTCTGTATGAAGGTGGAGAACTGAATGCATTAAGAGAAGTGCCCCTGGAGGATATGGACAGACTCAAGGCAGATCCTGTATTAAGCAAGGAGCTTAGTATCGCTCCCAGGCTCTGTACCTATTACTACGGCTTTAACAATGAAAAATTTCCCTTTGATGATCCTCTGGTGCGCAAAGCTTTTGCCTCGGCTATTGACCGGGAAACTTTGATTGCCACCGTTCTTAAGGGAGAACAGAAACCGGCCACCACCTTTTCCTGCCCGGGAATCTTCGGCTGGGTTGACCCGGCTGAAGAAATTGGACATCCCTTTAATGTCGAAAAAGCGCGGGACTTTCTTGCCCAGGCTGGTTATCCTGGAGGAGAGGGCTTTCCTGTTGTTACTCTAATGTTTAATACCAGTGAAAGCCATCGGAAAATTGCCCAGGTTATTCAACTTATGTGGCAGCAAGTACTCCAAATAAAGGTGAACCTGGCTAACCAGGAGTGGAAAGTCTATTTGAAGACTTGCGTTGAGGATGCTCCTCAAATTTACCGTTTGGGCTGGTGCGCAGATTACCCGGATGCCAATAACTGGCTGAATGACGTATTTAACTCAAAGTCTGAGTCGAATTACGCCAATTTCTCCAATCCAGAATATGATAAGTTGGTGGAGGAAGCTGCTAGGGAATCTGACCCTGCCAAAAGAAAAGGAATGTACCAAAAGGCGGAGAGAATTCTCTGTGATACAGACGCTGGCATCGCTCCTATCTACTGGTACACCTGGGTTACTTTAACCAAACCCAACGTCAAGAGGACATATGCTCCTATGGGTGGTGAACATGTCAAGGACTGGAAGATTTTACCTGGCTAAATTAGAGTTGTAAAGATTTGTCTTCAAATATATAGCCTCTACTGTGCAGCAGTAGGGGCTATATGTGTCTTTTTATTTTAATAAGAGGAAGGTAATGTTTGCTTACATTATCAGGCGCATTTTTTGGTCAATACTTATTTTGCTAATACTTTCTTTAATTACTTTTACTCTTATGCATATGATTCCGGGAGGTCCATTTGACCGAGAAAAAAAGCTGCCCAGCGAAATCATAGCTAACCTGGAGGCATATTATAACCTGGATGAGCCCTTCTGGAAACAGTATTTGAACTATCTAGGAGGAATTCTCCATTTTGACCTTGGTCCCTCTTTTACTTCCAGAAGTAGAACAGTAAATGATATCATCCGACAGCAGGCTCCTATATCAGCTCAATTAGGATTGTTTGCCTTTTTTATTGCTGTCGCATTAGGCATTCCTTTGGGAATATTGGCAGCTCTGAAGCAAAATACAGCTATTGACTATACCTGTATGTGGCTGGCTATACTGGGAGTTTCTCTCCCTAATATGGCTCTTGGTCCCTTTTTAATGTGGATATTTGGCTTGAAGTTGGGTTGGTTGCCCATAGCCAGATGGGGGGGAATAAGCCATATGATTTTGCCAGCCATAACTTTAGGGACAGCCTATTCGGCTATCATAGCCAGACTGACTCGGGCCAGTATGCTGCAGGTGATTCGGGAGGACTACATCCGAACGGCAAGAGCTAAAGGTCTCTCAGAACGTGTAGTAATGCTACATCATGCCTTAAAGAATGCACTTATCCCCGTGACTACTGTTTTGGGTCCTATATTTGCTATTATCATCACCGGTTCAATGATTGTGGAGCAGATTTTTGCTATACCAGGAATAGGAAAATATTTCGTCACCAGTGTGATGAACAGAGACTACCCGGTAATTATGGGTATCACTCTCTTTTTCGGAGCACTTATTGTTATTGCTAATCTGGTGGTGGACATAACTTATGGTTTTTTAGATCCCCGTATCAGGTATGAATGAAAAGGGATAAAGGTACAGGAATGAAGATAAGGGTAAAAGAAAAAGAGGAAGCTAGTAAGGCAAAAGTAAAAGAAACAAACCTCTGGAAAGATGCCTTGTATCGGTTGATGAGAAATAGGATGGCAATAATCGGTGGAGTTATAGTAATTATTCTCTGCATAACAGCCATCTTTGCTCCTCTGGTTGCTCCTTATGCCTATGATGAAGGTAATTTCTGGAATAATTATGCCAAACCAGGAGAAGAATACTGGCTGGGAGCTGATTTTATGGGAAGAGACCTTCTTAGCCGTATCATCTATGGAACCCGAGTATCCTTATCTGTCGGCTTAATGGGGGCGACGGTGAGTTTTGTTATTGGAATTGCCTATGGTCTTATTGCTGGCTATGCTGGCGGTAAGGTTGACAATTATATGATGCGCCTGGTCGATATTGCCTACGGTGTTCCTACCTTGCTCTTCATTATTTTACTTATGGTATATTTCAAATCCTCCTTTGCTTCCATCCAGCCGGGCACGCTTGGAGGGATGTTAAGTAGTATTGATAACGCTCTAGGAGGAATGTTCTTCATTTTTATTGGTATTGGAATAACTTCCTGGCTGGGAATGGCTCGTTTGGCAAGAGGGATGACTCTCTCCCTGAAGGAAAAAGAATTCATCGAAACTGCTCGAGCAATGGGGGCAAGCAACTTGCGAATTATATCCCGTCACATTCTTCCTAATATAATTGGCCCCTGTATTATTAGTCAAACTTTAACTATTCCTACTTACATTCTATATGAGGCATTTCTAAGTTTTATTGGATTAGGAGTCAATCCTCCCACTCCCAGCTGGGGAATGATGATCTCTGAGGGATACCAGGGAATGCGTTCTTATCCACATCTAGTGCTATTTCCTGCTCTGGCCTTGTCTATTACCATGTTTGCCTTTAATTTCCTTGGTGATGGCTTACGCGATGCCCTGGATCCCCATATGAAGCTTTGATTTTAGACAAACAGTTATGAAATTGATAGGTAGGTGTATAGGGGGTAAG
>NJBQ01000049.1 GCA_005223095.1 Candidatus Aerophobetes bacterium Ae_b3a | reverse complement strand
TATTTTCAATGCCTTCTTTGGTGAGTATTGATTGCTTTGGGGATTGATATATGCTTGCTACAAAATCATCACAAGCAATATCAATTCCTACAAAATAAACGTTCTTTGCCATAATGGGACTCCTTTCTTTCTTTGTACCGAATAAATGATGATATGAGCTTACTCCATTAATAATCGCTTTTATAGCGACGATAACACTATCTAGCTTTAATCATCATAGAGAGCTGGGTCTTATTCGCAATATAAGTTCTACTTTTGAACGGCCTTAGACTTATTCAGCTCTCTATTCGGTAAATTTACTCAAGGAACGAGTGTCCCATTGTACCATATTTTCAATAAAATAGTCTAATGGAACGGAGTGAAGCAATCTCTATTAGGTCGCTGGCAGTAATCTGGAGATTGCCGCGCCTACCTTTGGCAGGCTTGCAATGATAGAAAAGAAGAAAATTCAAAAACTAAACTGTAACCGAGATACGAACAACAAATGCGATATACTACATACGATATACGAACTAGATACGGGCAACGAGCAACGAATAACGAGATACGGATTTTAGGTATTGATGAAGCAGGTAGAGGACCGGTAATAGGCCCGCTGGTTATATGTGGGTTGGTAATGAATTCGTCTAATATACCAGAACTTTCACAAAGAGGAGTGAAGGATTCAAAGATGCTCACCTCTTTTCGGCGAAAGAAATTGAAGGAAGATATCCATTCTTTGGCTGAGGCGTATGAGTTAATTGTCATTTCTCCCGAGAATATAGATAAAGAGGGGATGAATGATTTAGAGTTGAGAGTTGTGGCGAAATTAATTACTCAATTTCATCCCAATCAGGTTTTTTTAGATGCTCCTACCCGTAATTGTCTTTCCTACCAGAAAAAGATAAGAGGGCTTCTTTCTGCTGAAATGAAAGTAGGATTGGTGGTAGAAAACTTTGCCGACAAGAACTTTCCTGTGGTAGGAGCAGCTTCCATCTTGGCCAAAGTGGAAAGAGATAGAATAATATCTGAACTTGCAAAGCAGTATGGAGATATAGGCTCAGGTTACCCCTCAGATGAGAAGACAATTAGATTTCTGGGAGAATATTTTCACCGTAAGAAATGTTTTCCTCCCATAGTTAGAAAAAGATGGAAAACTCTTCAGAGAATTAAAATGAAGGAAGAAAGAAAAAGATGTTGGTGATTTCGAGAAAGAAAAGATTGATAATTTTTGTTCTAGTGGCAGTCAGTGTTGTTATTCTATTTCTTATATATTGGCAAAAGGAAAAGGAAGTTTCTTCTACCGGGAAGGTTGAAGAGAAAGAAGAGGTTCCTCTTTTAAGTGTCAAAGGAGTAAGTTTAGTAGGGTGGAACGAGGATGGAGAAAAAAGTTGGAAGGTTGAGGCTGATTCGGGGGTGCAGTTTTCTGATAGAATGGTTTTGAAAGAAGTGAAATTTTATCTTTTGGATGGAGGAGAATTTGTCTCTGAAGGAGAAACAAGAGAAGTAATAATAGACCGTAATTCTAATTTAATTCTTAAGGAAGATGTTGTACTTGTCTCTTATCTTGATGGAACCCAGCTTTTTACTTCTGAGATGAAATGGATAACTTCAGAAAGGAAATTAGAGACAGTGGAAAAAGTCGTCATAAAAAGAAAGAATATTGTTGTGGAAGGACTAGGCCTTACTGCCAATCCTGATTTATCTCAGATTGAAATAAAAAGTAGGGCTGTGACCAAATTTGTTGAGAATAGTTAGCAGTGGCCGGGAGAATTAACCATTTAACCAATTAGACTAACGGGTTAGTAGGTCAATGAACATAAAAAGGAGAAAATGATGAAGAGGAAAACTATAAGTCTTTTTCCAGAAATTGGGTTAGTACTGATCTTAAGTATCATTTTTGCAGGAGCAGCCGTGGCAAATCAAAAAACGCTGGTAGTCAGTTCTTCTGAACAGAGGATAGATTATGGGAATCGAGTATTTACTTATAAAGGTGAAGTAAAGGCTACCTGGGAAGATATAGCATTAGAGGCAGATGAGATGGATGTTTATCTAACCGAAGAGAATACTCTGAAAGAAATTATAGCCAGGGGGAACGTTAAAGTAATCCAGAAAGAGAAAAATAGGCAGGTTAATGGTGAAAGTGCTATTTACGTTGCTGAAGATGATAGACTAATTATGGAGGGACAAGTCCATTACCGGGATGAATTGGGGAATGATCTTCAGGCACATAAGATGACTATTTGGATTAAAACAGAAAAAATTGAAGCAGAAGGAACTCCTGTCAAAGCAATTTATATATTGAAAGAAGTGGAAGAGGAGTAAATTCGTGGTTCTACAAGTGGACAATTTAGTAAAAAGATATCGAAAGGTCCCGGTAGTAAATAGGATATCTCTTAAGGTGAGTCAGGGGGAAGTGGTGGGTCTTTTGGGTCCAAATGGGGCAGGAAAAACCACCACTTTCCATCTTATAGTAGGTTTAATCAAGCCTGATGAGGGAAAAATATTGTTAGGAGAAGAAGATATTACCCATCTTCCTACTTATCAAAGAGCGAGAAAGGGGATTGCTTATCTTCCTCAAGGGCCTTCTGTTTTTCAAAACCTCACCGTTAGGGAGAATTTGATAGCCATTCTTCAAACTTTGAATTTTTCTTTAGGAGAACAGGAGGAGAGGGCAAATTATCTATTATCAGAATTGGGAATTGGCCATTTAGCCAAGCGAAAAGCTTATTTGCTTTCTGGGGGAGAGCGTCGCAGAGTGGAAATAGCTAGGGCTTTAGTTACTTCTCCTCACTTCATTCTTCTTGATGAGCCTTTTGCCGGGATAGATCCTATTACTGTTTCTGATTTGCAGACGATTATTTCTGAGCTTAAGAATAAGAACATAGGGGTACTTCTTACTGACCATAGTGTTCGAGAGACTCTCCAGATTACTGATTTTTCCTATATTGTATATCAGGGGAGAATTCTTATTACCGGAAAGAGAGATGAGCTTACCCAAGACAAGAAAGCAAGGGAGATTTTTTTGGGAGAAAAATTCAAACTTTAAAATAGGAAAGGTTATTCTTCTGCTATTTTTTGCAATGGCGATAAGCTTCCTCTTTATGGTTTTTCCTTCCTTTTCTTCAGAAAGAACCTTCCAAGTTAATCTTCAAGCAGATTACATTAGCTGGAGTGAGGACCTGTCCATAGTCATAGGAAAAGGAAAAGTCAAACTAGAATATAAAGATGTTCAGATTGAAACAGAAAATGTAAGAATAGATTTGCATACTTCCGAACTTTTAGCCTGGGATAAAGTGAGTTTCAAGCTAAAGACACGAAGGGTAGAGGGAGAAAATCTCAGATATAATCTAGAGAAAGAAGAAGGAACAATCCAACACCCTAGCGGGAAAGAAGGTCTTTTTTTTTATCGGGCAGAAGAAGCTTTTTTTTCCTCAGAAATAATAGAACTGAGAAAAGCCTACTTTACCAGTTGTGAGCTTTCCTTGCCTCATTATAAGATAAGAGCAGGGAGGATTAGTATCCGCCTGGATGATGAGATTGTGATGAGTAATGTTACCTTTTCTCTGGGAGATATACCTGTTTTTTGGTTACCTTTTTTTGTGCAATATTTACGAGAGGAGAATCGATTTATACTTCCCAGCCTTAGCTATAATGATTTTGCCGGTTGGTCAATTCAGACGGGATATTACTTTTATGCTTCTCCCTCTTTTCAGGCTAAGCTACATTTGGATTACAGAGAAGAAAAGGGGTGGGCAGAGGGGATAGACATCTCCTATCGTTTTAAAGGAGCCAAAGGAAAGCTGAATACTTACTTTATCAAGGAGAAAGATACTCAAGAAGAAAGGTGGTTAGCTAGCTTGGAACATCAACAGAGTTTTTCCGACTCTACTTCTCTTAAGCTTCGATTGAATCGGTTGAGCGATAAAGATTTTCTCAAAGATTATTTTGCTCGAGAATACCAAACTGCCTATTTATATTTGGCTCATCGGGGACCTGGCTATAATGCAAGTATTCTAGCGCAACCAGCAGTAAATCCTGTTTTTGAAAGAGGTTCTGTAGAGCGTTTACCCCAATTCAAGCTTAATTTCGATTATCAGAGAATAAATGAATCCTATTTCTACAATGCAGAGGCTATAGAGATTACCAATTTCAAGAAAGATGATAAAAGTATTCTACGAGCCGATGGATTTCTTGATATTTCTTCGCCCTGGACTGATTTCGGATATTTTAAACTCAGGCCCAGAATAGGATATCATCACTTTAACTATTGGTATGAAAGAGAAGGAGAGAAATTGAGTGGCTATCGAAGTATTCCCTATCAAGAGTTAAATCTGTTTTCTGAGATTACAGTTAAATCTGAAAATTACACCCATATAGGAAGGCTTTCTTTAGATTACTATCATTCTTCCGAAGTCAAAGATGATTTTGAACTACCCTTTAGCCTGGGAGATTACAGAAAGGTGACTAACGCAATTCACCCAGAGAACTTGATAAAACTTAACCTAAAAAACTATCTTTATTCTGGGAAACTTAGACTTCTTTCAGGAGAAGTGAAAGCTAATTATGATTTAACTAAAGAAAAATTTTCTCCTGTGGAGGTAAAGTTTCATTTAACTCCTCCTTTACCTTATACAGAATACCTCGATCTCCATTTTGTCTATGATCCTTATAGAAAAGAATATAAGGAAATAAAGAGCAGTCTGGGCTTGAAAGGTAATCAGTGGAATCTAAGAGTAGGAATGAAACGATATCCTCAAGAGGACTTGACAGATGTTACTGCTCAAGGAGGTTTCAGTGTGGGGGAAAAATGGAGAGTATCCGCCTATCTTCGTTATGATTGGGAGAAAAAGAATACGGAAGAGGAAGTATATTCCCTCTGGCGGGACCTTCATTGTTGGACACTTAGATTGTTCTTGAAGAATAAACCAGAAAAGGAGTATTGGATTGCTCTACACATAAAAGCTTTTCCTAAGCATTGGATCAAATATCATCCTGACCGTGAACTACTGGAATATCAATGAACTGATATGGAGGAGAGAATGAGAGTTTTGGTAATAGGAGGGGGAGGAAGAGAGCATGTGTTGTGTTGGAAATTGCGGCAGAGCTGCCGAGCGGAGAAAATCTATGCTGTTCCTGGGAATGCAGGTATGGCAGAGGTTGCTGAGTGCGAGAAAATTGGGTATGAGAATAATTTCTCTTCCCTTGGCCGTCTGATTGATAAAGAAAAGATAGATTTTGTTATAGTAGGTCCGGAGCTTCCTTTAGTTAATGGAATAGCAGACTATCTTGAGAAAAAGAAAGTAGCTGTCTTTGGCCCTTCAAAAAAGGCTGCTTTACTGGAAGGGAGTAAAGTATTCGCTAAGAAATTTATGAAGAAATACGGTATCCCTACGGCCGATTTTGAGATTTTCACTGATTTAACTAAGGCTATCTCCTATATAAAGAAAGAAGGTCCAAGGGTGATCAAGGTAGATGGTCTGGCTGCTGGTAAGGGAGTTTTTTTACCGAACACGAAGGAAGAAGCTATAGAAGCTATAGAGTTAGCTATGGAGAAGGGAGTTTTTGGGGAGGCTGGCAAAAGAATAGTAATAGAAGAAAAACTTAAGGGAAGAGAGCTCTCTTTTATTGTTATTACTGATGGAAAGAGTATTAAACCATTGGTTTCCAGTAGGGATTATAAACCCATTTATGAGAGAGGTAAAGGTCCTAATACAGGGGGGATGGGAGCTTATTCTCCTGCTTTTATTCCTTTTTCATTGTATAAAAAGATAATGAAGCAGATAGTAATTCCTACTCTAAAAGGAATGAAAAAGGAAAAAAGAGAGTTTAAGGGAGTTCTGTATGCTGGGTTGATGATTGAAAATGGAAACCCTAAAGTTTTGGAATATAACGTTCGTCTGGGAGACCCAGAGACTCAGGTAATTCTTCCTCGCCTGAAGAATGATTTACTGGATATTCTTTTAGCGGCAAGGGAAGGAACTCTGGACAGGATAAATCTTAGTTGGCACTCCCAGGCAGCAGTCTGTGTAGTTCTTGCCTCGGGCGGTTATCCGGGTTCCTACGAAAAGGGTAAGCCTATTATGGGTCTAGAGAAATTATTCTCTCTGAATAATGTATTTCCTTTTTGTGCTGGAGTGAAAAGAGAAGATAGTTCTTTGATAACTGATGGAGGCAGGGTAATGGGGATTACAGCTGTGGGGGATGATCTTAATAAAGCAGCACAACAAGCCTATCGAGCTATAGACAAGGTTCATTTTGAGAGAATGTATTATCGCCGGGATATAGGTAAAAGCCGTATCTAGTATCTCGTATCTCGAAAAAAGACTTTGGAGCACTCAAAAGGATAGGTTATACTAGATACTAGATACGAACAACGAGATACGAGAATGGCGACGGAAGAAATTGTCCTGAGCTATTTCTTGACAAAAAAGTCTATTATAATAATATTAAGAATGTTTCAGAACAGAACAAATAAGCTGATATCTCAGTGTACAAAATCTAAATAAAGGAGGTCTGATTCCGGAGAAGGAGTAGGGCTATCCTCTGCGGGAAAAACAAAAAGATGATTGAGTTCTTAATTAAGGGCGGCCCTCTAATGATTCCTCTAGGGGTGTGTTCTGTACTGGTGCTGGCTATTGTCATTGAGAAATTCATAGGCATGGGTGCTATGGAGAGAAAAGCAAATAAATTCATTGGAAAAGCGCAGGGAATTTTGAAGAGCAACGAGGAAAGGAAGATAGATAAAGTCTTCGCTTTATGTGAGATGAGCTCTTCTCCTCCTGCTCGTATTCTTCAAGCAGGAATCAAAAAGATAAGTAAAGGAAGAGAAGAAATTAAAGAGGCGGTGATAGATGCTGGCTCTTTAGAGGTACCCTATTTGGGAAGATATTTGAGAATTCTTGGGACTGTTGTTACTATTAGTCCTCTTTTGGGATTGTTGGGTACAGTCAGAGGAATGATAAGGGCTTTTAACGTGGTCGCTGTGCAGGGAGTAGGTGAACCAGGAGCCCTGGCAGCAGGAATTTCTGAGGCACTTTATACTACAGCCTTCGGTCTGGGTATAGCTATACCAGCCCTGGTGTTCTATAATTATTTTACTCATAGGACAGATAGGCTTGTTAGAAAATTAGAGAGTTCTTCTGGTGAATTTATAGAACTGCTAATAGGGAGGTAAAAATGCGTTTTCGTCGTGCTGTTGAGCGAAGAGAAGCAGCTTTTGATCTAATGCCCCTTATTGATGTAGTCTTCTTACTGATTATATTCTTTATGCTTACCACTAGTTTTCGGACGATTTTTCAAGGTATAAAAGTAGATTTGCCTACCACCACTACTAAACAGGAGAGAATAGAGCAGAATATTATCGTCACTATTACTAAAGACAATGTTCTTTACCTTGATAAAGCCCGGGTGGCAACTTCAAAGCTGGTTTCTCTTTTGAAAAAGAAATTGCGAGAAAAAAAAGGCCTGGTTATGATCAATGCAGATAAGCTAGTTCGACACGGTAAAGTAGTAGAGATAATGGATTTGGCTAAACAAGCAGGAGCGGATAGGGTGGGAATTCTTACTTCTTATATAAAGGTGGTGAAATGAAGTGAATGAAAAGAGACGATTTAAGCTTATTCTCTTGATTTCCCTTGCTGCTCATTTTCTCTTTATTCTTTTCTTTCCTGCTTTGGGATTTTCTATCAAGCCTCCCTTAGAATATGTGGAAGTTTCTCTGGTCAAGCCTCAACCTACCCCGGCTCCTAAACCGGTAGTTAAGAAAGCTCCTGCCAAGCAGCCAGCTCCTAAGCCAGTAGTCAAGAAAGTGGTTGCTGTGGCGAAGAAAGAGGAAAAACCTGCTTCTGTTAAATTGACTCCTCCTGCCAAAAAAGAAGCAGAGCAACCTAAAGAGGTGATTCCTGAAGCAAGTGAGGTGACTCCTGTAGTGAAAAAGAGTATAGAACCGGTTCTTCCTGAAGTCTCTCCGGTGAAAATATCTTCCCAACCGGCTCAAAAGCTTCCTGCTATACCTCCTCGGGTATCTACGAAAAGTGAGATAGAAGTTCCTATTGTTGAACAAAGCTTAGAACCAACTCTGGGGGGCGGTGTGGGTGGTTCACATCCTCTAGCAGAGGCAAGAGGTGTTGAACAGGGAGAAGGACGACTCTTCTCAGGAGAAAGAAGTACCAGGGATAGAGAGGGTTTCCCGCAAGGAATTGATCTTCCTGCCAAAGCTACCTCTTATGCGAAGGGAGGGATAGCTTATGAGAAGGAAGAAGGTGAAGGTCTAGGGGGTAGTGGTCAAGGGCCAGAAATTGAAGGGGCTATAGCTGGGAGAGAAATTCGAAGATGGGTTGAGCCTGGTTTCCCTCGGTCGGCAGAAGACCTAGGCATGAGGGATGGTAAGGTAAGAGTAAAAATCTGGGTGCTTTCCAGTGGGGAGGTTGTTGAAACAGCGATTATCCAGACTTCTAATGTCCCAGAATTTGACCAAAATGCTTCTCAGGCTCTAAGAAAATGTCGATTTGAAAGCATTGAGGCACAAGAAACGCAGACGGGAATAGTTACTTTCCGGTTTAAAGCAGAGTAATTTTAAAGATGTTTTGCTTGTTTTTACTCTAAGGGTGCAGGCCAAATAGTGAATGGTTGTTAGTGAATAGTGAATCGCAAACAAGGAACCAAACGGTTTTGGAGTTTGATTAACAATTCACAATTCAGGAAACGTGATTCACCAGTTATAGTGACAGAGAGAGAAATTGTCTTCGGGTGTTTCTGAAGGAAAGGGAGGTATGTTTATTTTCCATGCAAAAAGGTATTTTCCAGCTAGTTACCGAACTCAAGCCACGGGGCGATCAGCCCCAGGCCATAGAAAAGTTAGTAAGAGGAATAAAGAGAGGGTTGAAAAAACAGACTTTAGTCGGTGTTACTGGTTCTGGGAAAACTTTTACTATGGCTCATATCATTCAAGAAACACAGAAGCCTACGCTGGTTATTTCTCATAATAAGACGCTAGCGGCTCAACTATTTAGTGAGTTTTCTTCTCTATTTCCAAATAATCATGTAGAATACTTTGTTTCCTATTATGACTATTACCAACCTGAGGCTTATGTTCCCCAGACCGATACCTATATTGAAAAAGATGCTTCTATCAATGATAAAATTGATAGAATGCGTCATTCTGCTACTCGTTCTTTATTGGAAGCCCGAGATACTGTGATTGTAGCCAGCGTCTCCTGCATCTATGGTTTGGGTTCTCCCAGAGATTATCGAGAAATGCTGTTGAAAATAGAGATAGGAGAACAATTAGAACGAGAGAAGATTTTGAAAAAATTGGTAGAGATTAGATACGAGCGTAATGATATCGATTTTTCTCGTGGAAAATTTAGAGTTAGGGGGGATATTATTGATATTTTTCCTGCTTACGAGAAAAAGGCGATAAGGATCGAATTATGGGGAGATGAAGTAAAAAGGATTTCCTTCTTTGACCCTCTAACCAGAAATGTAGAAAATGGCCTGGAGAGGGTCTATATTTATCCTGCTACCCACTATCTGGCTCCTCCGGAAAGACTGGATCATATCTTAGAGTCTATAAGAAAGGAACTGGAGCAGAGACTAGCTGAATTCAAGTCTCAAGGAAAGATATTAGAAGCTCAGAGATTAGAGTCGAGAACTAATTATGACCTGGAGATGATAAGTGAGGTAGGTTATTGTTCAGGGATAGAGAATTATTCTCGTTATTTCTCAGGTAGAGCACCCGGAGAACGTCCTTTCTGTCTTATTGATTATTTTCCTGATGATTATTTATTATTTATTGATGAGTCTCATCAGAGTATCCCTCAGCTTCATGCTATGTATGGAGGGGACCGGTCGCGCAAGGATAATCTTGTAAGATATGGATTTCGCCTTCCCTCTGCTTATGATAATCGTCCACTGAAATATAGTGAGTTTGAATCTTTAGCTAATCAGGTTATCTATGTTTCAGCTACTCCTTCTCCTTATGAATTGCGGATAAGTTCTCAAATAGCGGAGCAGCTTATTCGTCCCACGGGGCTGGTGGACCCTAAGATCACTGTGAAACCTACTATCCATCCTGTGGATGATTTGTTGGAAGAGATTAAGAAGAGAACTGAAAAGAAGCAGAGGGTCTTAGTAACTACTCTAACTAAAAGGATGGCTGAGGACCTTACCGAGTACCTGGGAGACCTGGGAATAAAGGTCCGCTATATTCATTCCGAAGTAAAGACAATGGATAGGTCGAAAATTATCAGGGATTTACGGTTAGGAGAATTTGATGTTCTGGTGGGGATTAATCTCCTGCGAGAGGGATTGGATTTACCTGAGGTATCTCTAGTAGCTATTTTAGATGCTGATAAGGAAGGTTTTCTAAGGTCGGAGACATCTATAATTCAAACAGCAGGGAGAACGTCTCGCAATGTTGAAGGAGAGGTAATTCTTTATGCCGATGAGAGAACTTCCTCTATAGAGAGGGCTTTAAAGGAGACAGAAAGAAGAAGAAAGATTCAGATTGACTATAACCATCTACACAACATTACCCCTACTACTATTCGTAAGGCCATTTTAGCCGATATCGAGACTTATAGTACCGACAAATACGAAGAAGTAATGGTGAAAGATAAAGAGGCAGAATATATACCGCCTTCAGAGATTCCTCATCTGGTAGAGGTCCTCAGGAGAGAGATGAAACGGGCGGCGGAGGATTTGGAGTTTGAAAAAGCAGCTCAATTAAGAGATGAAATAAGGGAATTAAAGAAAAACCAGTAATCAAAATTCGTATCTAGTATCTCGTATCTAGTATCTGGCAAACAAGAAAGTAGATGGTTGAAGAGAGAGTTTGAAAGCCTGCATCTTTTAAGTGTTTTAGTAGAATTACTCGGAATGAGAAATCGATTCAAGAGCTATTTCTAGGAATTACTCTTTTGTCTTGAAAGATTCACTTTTTCAGAGTTTCCGTCAAGATCTTCTCACTAAAACTGTGTTCTTTCTTTTCGAGATACGAGATACGAACAACGAGATATGGAATAAGGAGGGGATTAAATGGGTTTGGCATTGGCATTATTAGGAATAGCCCTAGCAGTGGCGTTATCAGGGATGGGTTCTAGTATTGGTATTGGCTATGTTGGTCAGGCCAGCGCCGGGGCAATGACTGAAAAGCCGGAAAACTTTGGTAGGTTTCTCATTCTTACCGCTCTTCCGGGTACACAGGGAATTTATGGTTTTGTGGCCGCTTTTTTCTTGATGATGAAAATCGGTCTGGTGGGAGGAGCACCGGTTGATTTGACCTTACCTCAGGGATGGACTCTTTTTCTAGCTGCCCTTCCCATAGCTATCCTTGGTCTGATCTCAGCTATTCACCAGGGAAAGGTTTGTGCCGCCGGTGTGGGACTTACTGTGAAAAAGCCGGAGGAGTCAATGAAAGCAGTAGTTTTAGCTGTTTTTGTAGAGTTTTATGCTGTATTGGGGCTGCTTGTTACTATTTTTATTGTAATTGGAATAAAAATCTAAAGTTAGTTGGTGGTTCATTGTTCATAGTTCATCGACAAAAATAACACTTTCCTCTCCCTTTAGGGGAGAGGGGTAGGGTGAGGGGAACAACTAGATACGAGGTACAGATGGCTTTAGAAGATATTGTAAAGAGGATTAAGGAGAAGGTTTCCCAGGAAGTGGAAAAGATTAAGCAAGAGGCCGATAGAGAAGGAGAGGAGATTATCAAGAAAGCCAAGCAAGAAGCAGATAGGGTTAAGGATGAGCTCATAAAAAAGGCGACAGAAGAAGGGGAAGGCGAGAGACAGAGAAGATTAATGAGGACAAGAAGTGAGGAGAGAAAAAAGATCCTTGCTTTTAAAAGAGAACTAATAGATAAAGTATTTAGACAGGCAAAAGAAAGATTGGATAACTTAAGTGAAGAGGAATACCTTAAGTGGTCAGAAAGGCTTCTTCTCTCCAATATAGATTCCGGAAAGGAAGAAATTTTAGTCTCTCCCCGAGATAAAGATTTAATGGAGAGAATTCTTATTGAAGGGCTGGATAAAAAAGAGACAAGGTTTCTTCCCGAGCTTAACGAGAAAGAAAGAGGTTTCATTATCAGAAAAGAGGGTGTCCAGATAGACTACACCTTTTCTAGTCTTTTCTCTTACTTGGAGGATGAGTTAGAGATAGAAGTAGCCAGGATACTATTCGGTTCTTGATTCTTTATCCTTTGATTACTCCCAAGGGGCGTAATTTAGCTACTTTCTTAGAAAGTCCAGCTTTTTCTACTATTCCTACTACCTCGTTTATATCCTTGTAAGCCTCAGGCATTTCCTCCGCTATGGTTCTTTTCCCCTTAGTAAGGATGAAAATTCCCTTCTCTTCTAGTTCCTTTTCTAACTCTCTTCCTCTAGCTACTTTGTTGGCTTTAGAGCGAGACATTACTCTTCCTGCACCATGGCAGGTACTTCCCCAACTTTCTTGCATAGCTAATTCTGTGCCTACCATCACATATGAGTTAGTTCCCATGTCTCCCGGAACCAGTACTGGCTGCCCTACTGATTGATAAATAGAAGGCAGTAAAGGATGATGAGCAGGAAAGGCTCGGGTAGCTCCTTTTCGATGGACGAAGATCTTTTTTCTTTTTCCCTCTACCAGGTGTTCTTCGAATTTGCCAATATTGTGGCAGACATCATAGACTAACCCCATTCCCAGTTCCCTGGGGGAAAGATTGAGTACTCTTTGTAGAGTCTCTCTTGTCCAGTGCATTATTATCTGCCGATTAACCCAGGCATAATTTGCAGCGCAAGCCATAGCGGCAAAGTAGTCTTTCCCTTCCGGAGAATTCAAGGGAGCACAGGAGAGCTGACGGTCAGGAAGGGAAATGTGGTACTTATCAACTGCATGGCGCATTCTTGCTAGATAATCATCGCATACCTGATAACCCAATCCCCTGGATCCGGAGTGGATGGTTAGGGCAATTTGATTTCTCCTTAGTCCGAAAGCTTCAGCTATTTGGGGAAGAAATATTTCTTCTATCAGGTCAATTTCCAGAAAATGATTGCCTGAACCAAGAGTTCCTAGTTGATTCTTCCCTCTTTTTAGGGCTTGTTGACTCACTTTTTCTGGATCTGCTCCTTCCATTTTTCCATATTCTTCTGTTCTCTCTAAGTCTTCCGGTAGACCGTAGCCTCTTTTTATAGCCCAACTCACTCCATCTCTTAACACTTTTTTTAGTTCATGGAAGGGTAGTTTAAGTGAGGAAGTGCACCCTACTCCACAGGGAATATTATTGAATAGAGCTGCCAATAGATTTGGTATCTTACCTCGTACATCAGACAGAGTGAGGTTGGTCTTCACTAGTCTGATTCCGCAGTTCACGTCATAGCCGATTCCTCCCGGAGAGATGACTCCCCCCTCATCAGGGTCAGTTGCAGCCACTCCCCCTATGCAATTTGAAACAACAAAATTCTCAGCGATAAAATTATGTTCAGGATGTGCAACTGTAAAGTCATATACAAAATCTTTATAATCAGTTTTTTTTATTTTTTTAACTTCATCCCAAACCATTCCACTTTTTTCAAGTCCTGAAGTTATATCTTCGAGATAGTCATCGAATGAAGGAAAATTTGCAGGAATTCGAGGAATTATCTTTTTTCCTTTATTAAGCTTCCAACAAATATCTATAATAAATCTTTTAGTTAGAGGATTGCTCACTAATTGATTAGCAATTTCTTGATAACTTAATCCAGTTTTTAATAATTGTGGTACTTTTTCTTTTATTGCTACCTCTTTCTCTTTCAAAATTTTTTGTTTTAATTTAAGATACTGAACGGCTACATTAGCAATGTACGCTCGTTTAAAATTATATTCAAAACCAATTTTACCCCAGAGACTGAGAAGATTTTTTGGCTTTGGAGAAATTATTAACTCCAATGCCCAAGAAATTTCCCCTTTCGTATTAATATGTTTTTTCCTTTTATCAATATAAAGGCTTTTTACACCAAAGTCCTTTAAGAGTTTTGCTATGTCTTCCAAGAAATCCTTCCCATTTTCTATCAGTTCTTCCCTCTTAGCCATAGGGAAAGCAGGAGCATTAAAATACCCTCTTCTATCTAATCTTCTATGAGGAATTCTTAATTCGCACCCAAAAAGTGAAGCAAGAAATAGACGTTTCTGCCAGAGAGGTGTTTTGAATATCCACTTGGGAACCCTATAAGGTTGACTTACTTTGCTCCCTCTGGGAACCCCTAAGGTTTCTAAAAACACTACTAAACTGCTAGCGTTAACCGCAAATGAACAACAATCATAATATTTATTGCTACCTCGAGGGTCTTTTGTTTTTTGATAATGTAAAGGACTTGGGGTATAACCGATTTTTTCCAAATCTTTCCTCACTTCTTCTAGATCCTGAGGCTTTCCTGAAAAATGTAGAACTCCATCCCCTCTCTTCCCAATGAAATTCATAGAACCATCTCCGAAGACAAATCCCATTATTTTTAAAATGTAAGGTAATTTTAAGTGGTCATAAGCCAGGGGTAATAAATTACGCCCTTTCAATTTTTGAGGAATTATTTCAAATTTAAATGTTCCTGGTTTCCTTCCTAACTTTAATAAAATTTTTTTAATATCTTCTTCCGAAATAATTATTTTAGAAGAAGGCCTCTTATATGGAACTCCTTTAAAAGGAAAAATTGCTACTTTTTCACCAGGACCTATATCTTTTACAGGCTTCATCCCAAAAGGTGTAAACAAGGGGTGGTCTAAAGTTGCTTTAATGCTATAGCCTCCTTTAGTAACTATCCTGAAAACTTGATTGGGTTTTAATTTTATAAATTTTATAATGGGGGTATCTACCGGTCTTTGAGAATTTAAATCTATGCATTTAAGTCTTTGATCTTGCCAATCTTTTTCAAAATCTCCAATCGCCTTATAAAAACCAAAATTAGACAGAACTTTAGTATCTTTTGTTAAACAAAAGCCGTATCCCCAGTGCATATCAGGCATAGCCAGGGAGTATTTTATAATTCCAGGAAGATAGGCTACGTTTTTCACTTGTAGGGGAGTGCGGTCTTTCTCAACAACTCTTATCATCTTCTCATCAGCATAAAGAAGACCGGGTACCCTCATCCCTTCGGATTTTGGTATCTCCCAGCGATAATCATCAATCTTTTTTAAGTTAAATTCTTCAACCATTTTTTGCCTCGTATTGCGTCGTGCGTGATGCGTATTGCGTAGAGCAATAATCGGATTTAGACCTAACGCTGACAATATGCCATAAATGGCATCGCTACTACCGCTTACAGCTTACAGCTGAAAATTATACATCAAATATTACCTGTGCTTCCCATCTCTGGCCAGTTTTCTTAACTTCAAGGCCATGATAGGTTACTGCCTTTATCTCTGTTTTTAAAGTATGGCCAGACAAATCCAATTTTTCTCCTCCCACCTTTGCCTTAAGGCCTTTTTTGCTAATTTCCTCTATATTGAACTCTCTCAGAAGATATCCCTCACCATTAAATTTGTAAAGGAGATTTCGCAGCCAATCCACCAGTAACTCGTCTGTCCTCTTTCCTTCAATTTCTACCCTTAGAGACTCTTTCGCCTTTACCTTATCCAGTTCCGTTAAAATATCAAACATACTGTAAGCAGCATTTTCGAACAAGCTCTCCAGGGATTCTCCCCATACTTTAATTCCCACATCAGCCGTATGGTTGATAAATTTATATTTCTTCTTCATCATCTGGATAGTATCATTTCCCTATATCCAAGTCAATATCTTGGAGAAAGCATATAAAACTGGACAAGATGGATTAAAGTTGTAGTATTTCTGGTATGAGGCGAAGGATGAATAGGAGCTACCTTGAAAAGGGAGATATGTATCTGGATATGTATGATGCTTATGGAAGAAATCCTATCGTTTTTGAGAGGGCCATCAAGAACTATGAGAAAGGTTTACAATTTGCTCCCAATGATACTCTTTATCACT
>NJBQ01000048.1 GCA_005223095.1 Candidatus Aerophobetes bacterium Ae_b3a | reverse complement strand
ATAAAGGGTGAAATTACTGACCCCAGGGAGGTGACATGATGGTTTTGCAAGGAAAAGCCTGGAAGTTTGGCGATGATATCAGTACTGACCATATTGCTCCCGGAAGGTATCTTCATCTTCGCTCCAATTTACCAGAGCTGGCAAAGCATGTTCTAGAAGATGCTTTGCCTGATTTTGTCAAGAAAATGAAGCGAGGGGATTTTGTGGTGGCTGGAAAAAACTTTGGTTTGGGTTCCTCCCGGGAGCACGCTCCTACCATTATGAAAATAGCAGGAATAAATGCTGTTTTGGCTAAATCTTTTGCCCGTATCTTCTATCGGAATGCTATTAATGTTGGTCTTCTGGCAGTAATATGCGATACAGACAAAATAGAGCAGGGAGATGAGCTAGAGGTGGATGTGGAAAAAGGAGAAATAAGAAACAAGAGTAAGGGTATCCAGTTTTTTTCCCCTTCCCTTCCTCCTATAATGCGAAATATTCTAAATGATGGAGGATTAGTAGCTTATGTCAATAAATATGGAGATTTTAGGCTATAAGTTAATTAGAAGGCAGACCCACGCAGATAAACAAGATAAATAAAAAACATTGAACCTTTAGCTTACCCCCTCACTTCAATCCTCCCCCACAGGGGAGAGGGAAGGGTGAGGGGAAAAAGAAAATTTCTATACTATTAGATCAAGAGAGGTGACCAGGAGGGAAGATGAATAAAATTAGTCCTTCCCAAGAAGGAGAAAGAATCCGTATAGATAATAACAGACTCTTTATACCAGAGAATCCTGTTATTCCTTATATAGAAGGAGATGGAATTGGTCCTGAGGTAATGGGTGTAGCTAGGAAGGTGCTGGATGCAGCGGTCAAGAAAGCCTATCAGGGAAGAAAAAAAATCATTTGGCTTGAAATTTATGCAGGAGAGAAGGCAAATAAAAAATACAGTAAATATCTTCCTCAAGATACTATTCAGAGTATAAGAGATTATATTGTAGCTATAAAGGGGCCTCTTACCACGCCGGTGGGAGAAGGATACCGCAGCTTGAATGTCACCCTGAGGCAGATTTTGGAGCTTTATGCCTGCGTGAGACCGGTACAATATTTTTCTGGAGTTCCCAGCCCTATGCTCCATCCAGAGAAGATGAATATGGTTATCTTCAGGGAGAACACGGAAGATGTCTATGCTGGCATTGAATGGCCCCAGGGCAGCAAGGAGGTAAAAAAACTTCTTCATTATCTAAAGAAAGAACTGGGAGTAGAAATAAGGAAAGATTCAGGAATAGGTATCAAGCCTATCTCTATCACAGGGACAAAGAGATTGGTGAGAAAGGCTATTCAATACGCTCTGGAAAAAGGGAGGAAAAGCGTAACCTTAGTGCATAAGGGGAATATTATGAAATATACTGAGGGGGCCTTCAGGGATTGGGGATACCAGGTAGCTAAAGAGGAGTTTTCTCAAGAAACTGTTACTGAAAAGGAGCTATGGGATAAATATCAAGGAAAGCTTCCCTGTGGGAAAATCTTAATCAAGGACCGTATTGCCGACAATATGTTCCAGCAGGCTCTCACCAGAACCGATGAGTATGAGGTGGTAGCTCTGCCCAATCTCAATGGTGATTACTTTTCTGATGCTTGTGCTGCTCAGGTAGGTGGCTTAGGGATGGCGCCTGGAGCTAATATAGGAGATTTTATTGCCTTATTTGAAGCTACTCATGGCACAGCTCCTAAATACGCCGGCCAGGATAAGGTAAATCCCAGCTCTATGGTTCTTTCTGGAGTGATGATGTTAGAGTACATAGGGTGGAGGCAAGCAGGAAACTTAATTCGCCAGGCAATTGCCAAAGCTATAAAACAAAAGAAGGTAACTTATGATTTGGCCAGGCAAATGGGAATTGAACCAATAAAATGCTCTCAATTTGGAGAGGCTATTATAGACAATTTGTAAGAGAAAGAGGTGAAAGTTGAGAGAGGTTAAGGCAGGTGGGATTGCCAGGGCAGTTAAGAAATTATGTATGGATGCCAACTATTATCTACCTTCAGATGTTATAGACGCTCTAAAAGAAGGATATAGAAAGGAAGAGTCACCAGTAGGCAAAGATGTTCTATTGCAGATATTAAAAAATGTTAAAATTGCTGCCCAGCAAAAAATTCCTTTGTGTCAGGATACTGGCCTGGCTGTCTTTTTCATAGACTTAGGGCAGGAGGTTAGGATTATAGGAGGTAACTTAGAGGATGCAATAGACAAAGGAGTAAAGGAAGGCTATCTCAAGGGATATCTAAGGAAGTCTGTGGTTAGTGACCCTCTTTTCAAACGCACTAATAGCAAGGATAATACCCCTTCTGTGATACACATCCGGATTGTGCCCGGCAATAAGATAAAGATTATTCTTGCTCCCAAAGGTGGTGGAGCAGAGAATATGAGTAGAGTAGCTATGTTAAAACCGGCAGATGGGGTGGAAGGAGTAAAGGATTTCGTAATTGAAACAGTAAAGAGAGCTGGTGCCAATTCTTGCCCACCGGTAATAGTGGGTGTGGGGATTGGCGGTAATTTCGAAAAAGCTCCTTGTCTTGCCAAACGAGCTCTTTTAAGAAAAATTGGAGAGCATAATCCTGATGAAAGATATGCCAGATTAGAAGATGAGCTTCTTGCCAGAATAAACAATGTTGGCATTGGTCCTCAAGGACTGGGAGGAAGAGTGACGGCTCTAGCGGTGAATATAGAGTGGTTCCCCTGTCATATTGCCTCTTTGCCGATAGCAGTAAATATACAGTGTCATTCAGCAAGACACAAAGAGATAGAGATATAAGAAGGTTCGCAGGTAAATGAAAAGTGAAACTAAATTATTAGCTCCTTTATCCTCTAAGGATATAGAAAAGCTTGAGGTGGGGGATAAGGTTTCGCTGAGTGGAATAATATATACTGCTCGTGATGCAGCCCATAAAAGATTGGTAGAGACGCTTAAAAGAGGAAAAAAACTCCCTTTTAATCCAGAAGGTCAGGTAATTTACTATGTGGGTCCTGCTCCAGCTAGACCGGGTAGAGTAATAGGTTCCGCCGGGCCTACTACCAGCTCCAGGATGGACCCTTATGCTATTTATCTAATGGAGGCAGGGGTAAAAGGGATGATAGGAAAAGGTTCACGGGGACAAAAAGTAAAAGAGGCGATGAGAAAATACAAAGCAGTCTATTTTGCTGCTGTTGGGGGAGTTGCTGCTCTACTTTCTCAGTATATTAAAAAAGCAGAGGTTATTGCTTATGAGGATTTAGGCGCAGAAGCTATCCGTAGGCTAGAGGTAGAAGATTTCCCGCTGTTGGTGGTCAATGATACTAAGGGGGGCGATTTATACCAGGAGGGAACAAGACAATACAGTATGTCGGTATAGCAACTTGCCAGGATGTTTTTTGAAACTATAATGGTTGTAATTTCCATACTTACGTCTCTGGCTCAAATTGAAATTAGTGTATAATTTCATAAACAGTGTAACGCAACTATTATATATCATTGCCAGCCTGTCGAAGACAGGTGTGGCAATCTTCTGAGAAGGAAGAGATATGGTAAAAGATGAAGCTGAAAAAGTATAGGGGGTAAAATGGCGGATAAATGGACACTATATAGTGAAAAGGTAATGGAACATTTTCGGCATCCCCGCAATGTGGGAGAAATGAAAAATCCTGATGGTATTGGGCATGTGGGAAATCCCATCTGTGGTGACATCATGGAGCTTTACATAAAGGTAAACAATAATAAAATCATTGACGCTAAGTTTAAGACTTTCGGATGTTTACCTTCAAAAGAAGAAGTAGTACTCAGCGAAGGAACTTGGAGTAGGATTTCTTCAATTCTTGAAGGAATAGATGTACTAAACATCAATGGGGAAAAGACCACGGTTGTACAAACATATCGTACAAATCATAAAAGGTCACTTTTAAAGATTACTCCTTTTGTTTCCCCTCTTAATTCCTTTTATGTTACCTTGGATCATCCTATCCTTTGCATTAAAAGGAAATGGCTTAAAACTGCTCGAAAAAGTAGTCAGAGATGCGATTGGCTAAGAGTAAATAAACAAGAACTGCTTTCGACGGAGCCAGACTATGTTAGGGCCCAAGATTTAACCAAGAGTGACTATCTAATATTTGTAGTTAATCACGAAATCAAGGACAATGAACTATTTAGTATGGGTCTCCTGAGATTAATCGGATATTATTTGGCCGAGGGCTATATAACTGCGAATGGTGCAGTGGTTAATTTTGCTTTTCATAGAAAAGAAACAGAACTTATTCAAGAAGTAAAGTCATTAATTTCTGAAGTTATGTTTAAAAAGGCAAAACAACGGACAAGAGGTAATGTTACAGAAGTAAGAGTCTGTTCCAAGAGATGGGCTAATTTCTTCTGTAGTGTAGCAGGAAAACTTGCCAGGAAGAAAAAACTTTCTTCGGAGATAATGTTTCTTCCCTTCTATAAACAATGGGAGATGTTAAAGAGCTACCTAAAAGGTGACGGGGATTCATATAGAAGGCGTTCTCGAGATAGTCAAACCTATAGGGCAACAACTGTTTCAAGGAATTTAGCTATTCAGATTCAAGAGATACTGGCACGAGGTGGGACATTTACTTCCATAAGGAAAATCTTGAAAACGGGCTGTAAAATTGAAGGAAGAAAACTCAAAGATTCAATTCAGTATATCATTTCCTTTAAATTGAAAAGAAAGCATAATTTTGTCCATACTAACGGAAAGTACTTCTTGGTCCCCATAAGGAAAATTGAAAAAGGAAATTTTGATGGATTGGTTTATAATTTTCAAGTAATGGATGAACCAAATAGTTATTTAGTAAAAGGATTTGCTGTGCATAATTGTGGCGCAGCTATTGCCACAAGTTCTATGATTACCGAGATGGTTAAAGGAAAAACAATTGAGGAGGCGCTAAAGATATCCAACAAGGCTGTAGTGGAAGCCCTGGATGGGCTGCCTCCTGTTAAGATGCATTGTTCGGTATTGGCTAAAGATGCCCTTAAATCAGCGATTGATGATTATTTAGCCAAAAAAGGTAAGGAAAAATAACCCTTATTCTTAGAGGGGAGAAGTTGTGAGCAGTATGGTTTGATAAGAGAGTATATAGCTAAAGGTAGCCAGGTGGGTTTAAGTAAGAAGGTTAACATAGTCCAAATAATCTCTGAAAGAAGAGAGAGACTAAGGGATGAGATAGTACGAGAGGTTCCTTTAACCATATTGGTAAATGAAAAAGAACTGGTGACTTTACAGTGCAGCCCACATAATTTAGAATACTTAACTATTGGTTTTCTACTTTCAGAAGGCATAATTGGGAAAGGGGCAGAAATAGAATATATGAATCTTAATAAAAAGGGCTGGTATATTAGAGTAGGTCTAAGGGGGGATTTTTCTATTGATAAATACTTATCTGGCAGAAGAATAATTAGTTCAGGCTGTAGCGGGATAGTTACCTTTTACCGGGATATTGATGCTCGAAGGTGTGTTCCCTTACAAGATGAGACTGAGTACTCGTGTCAAAAGATATCTAGTTTGATGAGACAGTTTCAGCAAAGCTCTTTAACTTTTAAGCATACCGGAGGGGTTCATTCCTGTGCTTTGTGTAGCCAGGAAGGTATGGAGATTTTTACTGAAGACATCGGTAGACACAATGCAATGGACAAAATATTTGGCGAATGCTTTGTCAAAGGGATTTCTATCCAGGACAAGTTTATCTTAACCAGCGGAAGAGTAAGCTCAGAGATATTAATAAAGGCCGTAAAACAGAAGGTGCCTATTATTGCTTCTCACTCTGCCCCCACCGACCTGGCAGTGGGTCTGGCAGAAAAGTTGAATCTGACTTTGATTGGTTTTGTCAGAGGGTGTCGGATGAACATCTATACCAATAATTATCGGGTTATATAAAATATTTGAGGGGGGAAACATCCCCCCTCAACGGCCCGATCGGCAAAGTCGACTGTCGCTTCGCTCGAGCAAGTCGGGCCTGCTCCCCCTGGTTTAATTCAAAGGAATTATTGAAATTCCTATACCGTAAAAGAAAGGCGTAAGAATGGAGAAAAGTAACGATACTCATTTAGTGGAGAAAATTACCCATCTTAAAGAAGAAAAGGATGCTATTATTCTTGTTCATAACTATCAACGAGGCGAGATACAGGACATAGCGGATTTTCTTGGGGATTCACTGGCCCTAAGTCGACAGGCAGGGGAACTTACCTGCAAGATGATTGTTTTTTGTGGGGTGCGTTTTATGGCAGAGACGGCAAAGATAATCTCTCCGGATAAGGTAGTTCTTCTTCCTCGAAAAGAAGCGAGTTGTCCCATGGCTAATATGATTAATAAAGAGGAGTTACAGAAGATGAAGATAAAGTACCCTGAAGCCAGGGTTGTCTCTTATGTCAATACCACGGCAGAGATAAAGGCAGAGAGTGATGCTTGTTGTACTTCCGCCAATGCCATAGCAGTCGTCCAAAATATTGATGCTGAGAGAGTTATATTCATTCCCGATAAAAATTTAGCCAATTACGTATCCAGATTTACAGACAAAGAAGTTATTCCCTATAATGGTTATTGTTATGTCCATGTTCGCATCCGAGCCGAAGATATAAAGAAAGCGAAAAAGATTCATCCTGATGCAGTGGTTTTTGTCCACCCTGAATGTCCACCTGAAGTTATTGAATTGGCTGATGAGGTAGCCAGCACAGCAGGAATGCTCAAACTTGCCAGAGCATCAGAGGCAAGAAAGTTTATTATCGGTACAGAGGAGGGGTTAATTTATCGGTTAAAAAAAGAAAATCCTGAGAAGAAGTTTTTTGCTGCTGGTCCTGCCCTTATCTGTCGCAATATGAAACTAACCCGTCTGGAAGACGTTTATCTATCTCTAAAAGAAGAAAGATATAAGGTGGAAGTTGAGGACAATATTGCCAGTAGGGCTAGGAAGGCACTCAATGAGATGTTGAAATATGCTTAACGGACAAGGACAAGGTAGGGTGTTACTGCGCTTCCTAAGGCCTTTATGTATGGTAAATAGAAGAGAGGTACTTTTCGTTGGGTGTAAAAATGATTAAGGCAATAGCATTACTGTCTGGTGGATTAGACAGTACTTTAAGTACAAAACTCATTCTGGAACAGGGTGTAGAGGTAGAGGCGGTTAATTTTTTAACTCTATTTTGTAACTGTACTCCGCGTGGGAAGACCTGCCTTGTTAGTAAATCTGCCGCTGCCAAATTGGGAATCAAACTTAAGGTATTTGAAGTTAGCAGAGAGTACTTGGAGATAGTGAAGAATCCGAAACATGGCTATGGCAGGAATATGAATCCCTGTCTTGATTGCCGTATATTCATGTTTAGGAGAGCAGGTCAGTATATGAGAGAAACTGGAGCCTCTTTCTTGATTACAGGAGAGGTTCTAGGGGAGAGGCCAATGTCCCAAAGAAGAGAGGCGATGAGAATCATAGAGAAAGAAAGTGGATTAGAGGGATTGATATTAAGACCGCTCTCAGCAAAGTTACTAAACCCCACTATTCCTGAAAAGGAAGGATTGGTTAATAGGAAAAAACTGTTAGCTATGAAAGGCCGTTCTCGAAGGCCACAAATAGAATTGGCAGAACAATTGGATATTAATGACTACCCTTGTCCAGCAGGAGGTTGTCTTTTGACTGACCCTGGCTTTGCCGGGAGAATAAGGGATTTGAAGGACCATAGACCAGATTTCACACTCGATGACATTCAGCTGCTGAAGATAGGTAGACATTTTAGGCTTGGGCCAAACACTAAATTAGTGGTGGGCAGAAACGAAGAAGAGAACAGCAGGTTAGAAAATCTGGCAAAGGATGGCGATTTACGTTTTTATCCAACCGAGATAAAAGGTCCCACAGGAATAGTAAGGGGAGTCCTTGGTAAAAATCATATCCTTATTGTTTCTCGTATAATTGCCAGATATAGCGACGGAAACTTAGATGAAGAATTAGAGATTGGCTATAATCGGATATCAGAGAATAAGATTGAACATATGGTAACTTCACCTATAAAGGAAGCGGAACTCAGTATATTAAGAATTTGATTATTATTTAGTTTTGTAGACTATCAGACAAAGCTCCAGAGTTTAGCGCTAGACATAACTTTCCCGCCTACAAGAAAATTACAAAATCTTTCTTGCTCTCTCCCAGTTCTTAGAGTTCCTTTAAAGGTTGGGAGCAGTACGAAGCTCAACCTCTTTTCTTAAGGGAGCCTTGTGTACCCTGAATTTAAGATTATTGAAAGAAACCTTATGGTAAGGGTCCACTTTTCTGGTTGCTCTCAGACAAAAAATATCCTTTACTGACTGGTGAGGAGGAAACATTTTAAACCTTAAATCATAGAAAAGTAGTGACATTTTGAATCTTAATTGACAGTTTCAGAAGAGGGACTTGACATTTTTTTGAAATGTTATATACTATATACGGGTATATGGTGTATTAGGTTGATTAAATTTTCGGAAAGGACAGAAAAAGATGATGAAGAGATTATTATTATTAGTAGCAGGGATATTCTTTATTTGGCCGGCTATCGCTTTTGCCAACGGTAACGATGCAGGACACATGGGGGGCTGGGCGCATATGATGAATTTTTGGTGGGGAGGAGCATTCATGTGGATAGTATTTCTTATTGTAATCGTTGTGCTGGTTTATTTTGTTTTACAAAGTACAAGACCGAGAAGTTATGATAGTTCACTTCGGGAAACTCCAAGAGAAACGTCGATAGATATTCTAAAGAGACGCTACGCCAAGGGTGAAATTAGCAAGGAAGAATTTGAGCAAATGAAGAAGGATTTGGGAAGCTAGAAGTTATGTACCGAAGACAACTCACCAGAATGAGAGGCAACTATGCACTTGAAGTCCATAGTGAAATGTTGGGGAAAGTGAAAGACCCGGAGTGCCCATTATCGAAACAGGAAGGCTACCAACTTTGAAGGAGGTGATGCCCTATGATCAATGAGGAAACAAAAAAGGATGTTCTACCTCGCTTGAGAAAAATTGAGGGACAGATTAAGGGAATCCATAAGATGATAGAAAAAGAAAGGTACTGCATTGATATCATCAATCAGGTTACCGCAGCTCAGAGGGCTCTGGATCAGGTAAGCCTTAAGGTTATGCAGCGCCATATTGAAAGCTGTGTAACTGATGCCATCAAATCTGATGGAGGTGGTCCCATCGTTGGAGAGCTAATGGAGACTATCTACAAATTCATTAAATGATTTTGAGCCATTTTGAGACTTATTTATGAAGGAAAAGAGGTGAGATAAATGTTTGACAAAGTAAAAGACCCGGTATGCGGGATGAAGATTAGTAAGAAGACGGCCGCTGCAACCTCTGAGTATATGAATAAGACTTTTTACTTCTGTGCTCAGGGCTGTAAGAACAAATTTGATGACGATCCATTGAAGTATATAGAGACAGAGGAGAACAGGAGTGGCTGCTGCGGTTAGGTAGGAGCTGTGGCTGTTAAGCTTCAAGTTTCAAAGAGAAAATAAGTTCTGTTTTTACCAGAAAGGGTGAGTTAAAAGATTCTTTGCCTGATGGAAGGAGGTTTTAAAATGGCCAGTGAAAAGGTTGATTTACCAATCAAGGGTATGACCTGTACTGCTTGTGCCCAGTCGATTGAAAAGAATTTGAAGAAAAAGAAAGGTGTTCATTCGGCTAGTGTCAATTTTGCTTCCGAAAAAGCTTATGTGGAATTCGATCCCAAAATGGTCACTAATAAAGATTTGATTGAGGCAGTGAGAGAAGCAGGCTACGATGTGGCTCTGAAGAGCAAGAGACTTAGTCTAAAGATTGGAGGTATGAGCTGTGCTTCCTGCGCTCAGAAGATCGAGAAAGCCTTGCAGAAAACCGAGGGTATACAGGAGGCTCATGTTAATCTTGCTACAGAGAAAGCCGCTATCTCCTACGATCCAATCCAGATTACTCCAGAAAAGATAAATAAGGTGATAGAGGGAACCGGCTACCAGGTAGTGGGTGAACAAGAGGTAGAAGAGAAAGAAACAGACCAGGAGGAAGGAAAAATGCTTCAGGCCAGAAGACGAATGTTCTGGGCCTGGGCTTTTACTGTTCCTATTATCACCTGGATGATTCCGGAGATGATCCTGGGCAAAGCCTGGCCCTCCAGGTTGGTCTTTGATTTAGGAATGGTCATTTTAGCCACACCGGTTATGTTCTGGATAGGCTGGCCCACCCTGCGTTCTGCGGGAAGGGCTATTTTTCATAAAAGCGCTAATATGGATGTTCTTATCGCCATGGGGACGATAGCATCCTATGCTACTGGTTTTACTACTCTCTTTTTCCCTATAGCTAACTACGCCGGGGTAGCGGCCATGATTTTTGCCTTTCACCTGACCGGAAGATACATTGAAACAATGGCCAAGGGAAGAGCTTCGCAAGCTATTAAGAAGCTGTTGGAATTAGGGGCCAAGACTGCTCGCATCCTGGTAGATGGTAAAGAAAAAGAGGTTCCTATTGAGGAGGTCAAGCTAGGGGATGTGATGCTGGTGCGCCCCGGCGAAAAGATCCCTACCGATGGAAAGATAATAGAAGGTGATAGCGCTGTTGACGAATCTATGGCTACCGGAGAATCCATGCCAGTACGCAAGAAAAAGGGCGATGAGGCTATTGGGGCTACAGTGAATCAACAGGGCCTCCTAAAGGTGAAGGCGACCAAAGTAGGCAAGGATACCTTCTTATCTCAGGTCATCAAGATGGTTGAAGAGTGTCAGGGATCCAAGGTCCCTATCCAGGAGTTTACTGATAGGGTTACCAGTTACTTTGTCCCTGCTATTTTGATAGTGGCCGCTCTCACCTTTATTCTCTGGCTTATCTTCCCCGGTGCTTTGAAGGTGGTAGGGATGTGGGCTACCTCTTTTCTTCCCTGGGTTAATCCCAATCTGGGAATATTCACGCTGGCCATCTTTGCCACGGTAGCGGTATTAGTTATTGCCTGTCCCTGTGCACTGGGACTGGCCACTCCCACTGCTCTTATGGTAGGAAGCGGGATGGGAGCTGAGAACGGCATCCTTATTCGGGAGGGAGCAGCTATTCAGACTCTTAAGGATGTTCACACAGTGGTCTTTGACAAGACCGGAACCATTACCAAGGGAAAACCTGGTGTAACTGATATTATACCGGCCAAGGGATTCAAGGTTGAGGAGGTTCTCGGCCTGGCAGCCAGTGTGGAGATGGGATCTGAGCATCCCCTGGGGCAAGCTATGGTAAAAGAAGCCAAGGAAAAGGGAATAAGTCTAGTTGAGCCTAAAGACTTTGAGGCAGTCACCGGTAAAGGAGTAAAGGCTAGGCTTAAGGGAAAGGAGGTTCTGGTAGGCAGCAGGAAGCTGGTTGTTCAAGCCAGAGGCGCTGACCTTATGGAGCGTGCCCTAAAGCGATTAGAAGAGGAAGCCAAAACAGCCATGCTGGTGGCCACCGATGACAGAATAGCTGGAGTAATAGCGGTAGCTGATACCTTGAAGGAGGACTCTATCCAGGCTATCCGAGAGTTGGAGAAGATGGGTATAGAGACGGCTATCATCACCGGGGACAACCGAGGCACCGCCGAGGCTATAGCCAAGAAGGTAGGTATTTCCAGGGTTCTGGCTGAGGTTCTACCCGATGGAAAAGTGGATGAGATAAAGAGGCTCCAGACCGAGGTAGGGACGGTAGCGATGGTGGGAGATGGGATCAATGACGCTCCCGCTTTAACTCAGGCTAATGTGGGTATTGCTATTGGTACTGGAACCGATATTGCCATCGAGGCCTCAGATGTAACTCTGATCAGCGGGAATCTGTCCGGGGTAGTCAGTGCCATAAAACTCTCTCGGGCCACCTTTAGAAAGATTAAGCAAAATCTTTACTGGGCTTTTGGCTATAATATCGCGGCTATTCCTGTAGCTATGCTGGGGCTCTTGCATCCAGTAATAGCCGAGGCTGCTATGGCTTTTAGTTCAATATCCGTGGTCACTAATGCTAATCGACTGAAGCGGGTGAATATTCATCCCGATTATCTAGAGAAAGAAAGCAAGAATTGAGAGAAGGGGGTTGACAATTTTTTTTATTGATATATAATAATTCTACAAATATAATAGAAATAGTAGAACTAAGGCAAGAAAATGAAGCTATCAACAAAAGCACGCTACGGAATGAGAGCAATGGTAGATCTGGCCTTGCACTATGAAAAAGGACCGATTCTGCTCAAAGACATAGCCAAAAGACAAGAGGTTTCTATGAAGTATCTTGACCATATAATCTCGACTCTTAGGGCAAACGGTCTTATAGAAAGTGCAAAAACGAGACATAGCGGCTATGTTGTGTCCAGAGCTCCTTGTCAGATAAAAACCTATGAAATAATTAAGGCGGTGGAAGGCTCATTGGCACCCGTTGATTGCGTGGATGACCCAAAGATTTGTCATCGTGCGGATTTTTGTGCAACGCTTAATCTCTGGAAGAAACTAAAAAAATCAATGAGAGATGTACTGGAAGGAGTGACTTTAGAAGATTTAGCTAACGAGCAAAAGGAAATAATAGAGCAAAAAACAAAGGGTCAAATGTATTATATCTGATTGATTCTTCAAGGAGGTGATGGGAAGATGGGAATGATAAAATTGAAGTGTGTTCCCAGTGCGGGGAAACGGTTTATCTGGTGAACTACTCCGCCCTTACGGACAGAGCTTCCTAATTCAGTGACTGCCTATTGGCAATCTCCAAAGGCGTAGATTCGGGCAGTCCCTGCCCTATTGCTCTTTGAAGTATATTTAGAGCAGAATTATAGTCTCTATCTAACTTGATACCACAGTAGGGACATTTATGCACTCTTACAGAAAGAGATTTAGGAACGCGATTGTCGCATTGACTACAAATTTGAGATGTTCCCTTTGGGTTTACTCTCACTACCTTGCTCCCAGTTTCTTCCACTTTGTAAGCAAGATAACTCAAGAATTGTCCCCAACTGGCATCAGCTATAGATTTAGCTAAATAATGGTTTTTTACCATATTTGTAATTGCAAGATTTTCAACAGCAATAAAACTAAAGCTATTTACTATCCTGCGAGATAATTTATGGAGAAAATCACTTCGTTGATCTTTAATTTTTCGATGAACTTTAGCAACCTTTATTCTCTGTTTATTGCGATTTTTAGAACCTCTTGGTCTCTTGGATAATCTTCTTTGAACTCTCTTTAGTTTTTCTTCTGAGATTGTAAGGTGCCGAGGGTTATCTATTGTTTTTCCATTGGAAAGATAAGCATAATGAGTGATGCCCATATCAATACCAATTGCTCTTTGAGGAATAGATTTGATAGGAAAATTAGCTTGACAAGAAAAACAAGCATACCATCTGTCAATTTCTCTTTTGATAGTGCAAGTTTTGGCTTCTCCTTGAGTAGGTCTATGGAGTTTTATTTTGATAATTCCAATTTTGGAGAGTTTAAGGCCTTTATCGGTAAATTTGAACCCGGGTTGCTGAGAATAAGTGAAACTATCATATCTATCATAGGATTTATATCGGGGATAGCCAGCTTTACCGTCTTTAACTTTAAGACGAACAAAGAAAAGAGCAAAGGCTTTCTCTACTCTAAAAAGAACATCTTGCAGGACTTGGGAATGAACGGCTTTGAGATAAATATTTTCCTTCTTTCTTTCTTTGAGAAGTTTTTGCTGTTTTATCCTGGATAGTCCTTTCTTATTTTCTTTGTAGTATTCTTTTCTTTGAGTAAGAGCATTATTATAGAGATGGCGACAGGTATTAAGAATTTGCTCAAATTTTCTTATTTGTTCTTTATTTGGATAAAGTCTGTATTTATAAGTTCTTTGCACTTTGGTTCTCTACATATTTTTTAAGAGTCTTTAGATTTACTTGTCCGGTAGAAGCTAACAAATAAGATGGGCTCCAAAAATGATTTTTGCATAGATACTTCTTAATGTCAGGAAACTCACGAAATAGCAGTCTGCCAGAAACGGCTTTCAAACTATTTATAAACTTAGAGAGTTGAATTTGTGGCTTACTGCCAAAAACGATATGAATATGATCAGGCATAATTTCTTGTTCAATGATTTCGATACCAAATTTTTTGGCTACACTATTATTTATTTCTTTGAGTCTATTGGGGATCTTATTCAGCATAATTTTATGGCGATATTTGACACAAGCAACATAATGGAACTGAAGAGAATATATTGAGTGGCAGCCAGAATTAGCTTTATATTTCATGTTGTTATAATGTCAAAGAACTAAAATAAGTCAAGTCGCCTGTATCCCCTATCTTACGAAAGGGGATTTAGGCGACAAGGCAGTTAAACGAGGACGATAGCAGCATATGTCCAAGGTGCGAGAGTGTTGTTTTTTATTCCTGGAATGGAGACTGAAAAGGAAGGTAGGAAATGAAAATAGCTGACGATATTACCAAACTGGTAGGAAGCACTCCTTTGGTAAGGCTAGATAGGATAGCATCCGGGTTGAAAGCACACCTGGTGGCAAAACTGGAGTTTTTTAATCCTCTATCCAGCGTGAAAGATAGAATTGGCGTTTCTATGATCGAAAATGCCGAGAAGAAAGGATTGATTAAAAAGGATACAACTATTATTGAGCCCACCAGTGGCAATACAGGGTTAGCCCTGGCTTTTGTCTGCGCAGTGAAAGGATATACATTAATTCTTACTATGCCAGATACGATGTCTGTGGAAAGAAGGCAGCTCCTTAAAGGCTTTGGCGCTGAATTAGTTTTAACCCCAGGACAGGAAGGAATGATAGGTGCGGTGAAAGAGGCAGAAGAACTGTTGGCGAAAACACCTAACTCTTTTATGCCACAACAATTCAAAAATCCTGCCAATCCTAAAATTCATAAAGAAACAACCGCCGAGGAGATCTGGAGAGATACCGACGGCAAGGTGGATATTTTAGTAAGTGGCGTAGGAACCGGAGGTACAATCACCGGGGTGGCAGAAGTAATAAAAGGGAGAAAATCAGGATTCAAAGCAATAGCTGTAGAACCCGATAACTCTCCCGTTCTTTCCGGAGGAAAACCTGGTGCTCATAAAATCCAAGGAATTGGTGCAGGATTTGTTCCTGATGTCCTGCGAATGGATTTGATTGATGAGGTTATCCGAGTTGGCAACGAGCAAGCTGGTGAGGTGGCCCGACGACTGACAAGAGAGGAAGGGATATTGTCTGGTATTTCCTCAGGGGCAGCAACCTGGGCAGCACTGCAAGTTGCAAAAAGAAGAGAATCCAGAGATAAGCTTGTGGTAGTAATATTACCTGATACGGGAGAGAGGTACCTTAGTACCTGGTTATTCGGGAAATAGAAAAAGAGGAAAAGATAGGTTTATTTCATTGAGTGATTTTAATGGCTCACTGGAGCATGAAAGGAGTAATGAAGGATGTCTGAGAAAAAGATTTTTTCTGCTATAGGTGAAAAAGAGGTTACCAGAGCAATTGTCAACAAATTCGCTGAACAATTCTGTGAATATGTGGAAAGTGATTGTGTAATTATTGGTGCTGGACCAGCTGGCTTAATGGCAGGAAAAGAGCTAGCTTCACATAACCTAAAGGTGTTTATTATCGAGAGAAATAACTATCTGGGCGGGGGCTTCTGGATTGGTGGATACCTGATGAATAAGATCACGGTACGAGAACCTGGACAAGAAGTTCTTGCTGAGCTGGGGGTGCCTTTTGAAGAAGTCGGTGATGGCCTATATGTGGCAGATGGGCCCCACGCCTGCTCCAAACTCATTGGTGCAACTTGTGATGCTGGGGTAAAGTTCGCCAATATGACCACTTTTGATGATGTGGTGTTTCGCAAAGAGAATTGTGTTGCTGGAGTGGTAATTAACTGGACACCAATTGAAGCTCTACCCCGTGAGATTACCTGTGTTGATCCCGTGGCCATAGAATCAAAAGTAGTCATTGATGCTACTGGACATGATGCCTGTGTGGTGAAGAAATTAGAACAAAGAGGGATACTTAAAACCCAGGGATTTGGAGCGATGTGGGTCGAGGCGTCTGAGGACCTGGTA